>MFES01000012.1:486-9573 GCA_001779955.1 Candidatus Doudnabacteria bacterium RIFCSPHIGHO2_02_FULL_46_11
ACAATGGCCTTAAAAATCAGTTTGGCGCGGTATTTTCGGTCATTGAATATCGCGATGAAAGGGGCAATTTGCGCACGGCGGCCGCCACAAAACTTGAACGGCAAAAACCCTGCTTCCAGGAGCCGTTCGGCCCGCCAATTAACCTTTCCGACTTGCAGAAAAAAATAGAATGGTCAAAATCTTTCTCCAGACGACAATTTTTAAGCGGGGAGTATTATTATCCCTTGTGGGATCATATTGCGACAAAATTCTTTATCCAAAGCAATCGTTCAACCGGCTTTTAATACCTGGTTTAAAGAAGTTAAAAGTCAAAACGCAAAATGCAAAATTATAATCCAAAATCTAAAACTGAACAAAAGCATCATAATTACGCAAGGGCGGTAATAGTTACCAGCGACGGAGATTTTGCTTGTCTAGTTAAATATTTAAGAGACCAAGACAAACTATCAGCTGTTATAAGTCCGAGCAGACGCAATTGTTCCTCGCTTTTGAGGAAAGCTGCGGCCGGTTACATTAGTTTTATCGAGGATAATTTAAGGCCAAAGTTGGAATATAAAAAAACGCCTCCTAACCACAAGGATTAGGACACGCTGTAAATAGTGATACTAAAACTAGTATATACCATAATAAACCTATTGTCAAGAGTTTAACACAAAGTGATAAAGTGTCTTTTCTCTTCGATTTTATGGAGAAGCATTTAAATAGTGTTTAATGAAATTTACAGTTTTTCAAAAACTTAAAAATTACCTCTTATTCCTAAACCGCAAGCGGTTTGTGTTTGGTTTGGCGGTTTTGGTGCTTGTCGGATCTATGTTCTTGCCGGGTAAAGCCGCGGCCGCGCAATATGACGATGTTTCAGCACTCTTAACCTTGAATAATTACAAGATTGACCCCACGGACGAGGTTGCAACCATTCAGCTCCAAATAGGAATTTACGGTGACCCTGCCGGTAAGTTGGTGGATTTCGGTGGCGGTTTATTTAATCGCGCAGATCAGGTCGATATTGCCCATATGCTTCCTTTGACTGGAGGAGATTATAGGTTGAAGGGGTATTTTGTCGGCTTATCTGAATCCAACAAGACTAATTGGAATTGTAAAACGTATTCTGGGGTCGCAGAAGACCAGGAAGGCACCCCTCTTCCCAATTCTGATCCTATCAGCCTCTCAAACTGCAGTTTCATCGGAGTAAGTGAATTTATTCAGTCTAACAGTGAGAATAAGCCGGTATCAATTACTTTTAACCCCAGCACTGTCAGCGAAACTCCTTCCGGCGCGCGCGATAACTTAAATTTTAGCGTGGTACCCGTTGTTGTTTTGCAGTCTGGGGTCAGGACATATGCTTACTATGTTTTAGATGGCAATCTTTATAATAGAAGTTTTTTTGTTGAGTGGGATGAGGCAGTAGGAAGCCCACAAATTGTTTCTACAAAGGCGCCATTGAGCGTCAGTGGGGTAGGGTCTGTTCCCGGTACTGATTTCGGCGGCGGCTTGAATACTTTGGGCGGTGTTTTGTTCAGTATCGTCAACATTATATTGTCGATTATTTCCGGCTTGGTGCAGTTGATTTTAGCTATTTTAAACTCCGTTTTGCTTTACCCAATTTTAAGGGCTTTGCTTGACGGGGGAAGTCCTTTGAACGCTTCAACTATTCCCCTTTTTGTCAAAGACGGCTGGGTCTATACGCGCGATTTAATGAATTTGTTCTTTATATTGGTTCTAATATTTAGCGCCATTGCTTTAATGCTTAGGGTTGAAGGTTATGGCTTCAAGCATACTATCGGCCGGGTAGTGATGATTGCCTTGGTGGTAAATTTCAGTCTTTTGGCAGGCGAAATAATTTTGAATTTTTCCCAAATAATGATGTCGGCCTTTATCAGTTCCCATACCATTGACGATTTATCGCGCAGTGTTAATGCCGTAACAAGAAGCAATATTTTTGGCGGTTCAACCGGCGACGCCCTTCGGGGCACGGCCCTGCTTTTATTCCAGATAATTTATGAAATCGGCGTATTTTGCGTTTTAGCCGCTCTGGCCGCCCTGTTGCTAATTAGGGTAGTAGCGCTTTGGCTGCTTTTAATTATTGCGCCCATCGCTTATGTTTTATCCATTTCACATCAGGGCGAGCATTATCTTAAAGACTGGTGGGATAAATTTTTGGCTTATGCATTTTTTGCGCCAATCATGGCTTTTGTAATAGGCATTGCGGCGCGGTTGGTGCAATCCCAGTTTTTCATGAATCAGAATTTAGCCGGATCGGGGGGCATTGCCGCGGCTACATCGGGCATGATCCAGGGCGTGGTTGTTCTGGTGATTTTGGCGTACGGGTTGAAAGTAGCAAGCAAAATGTCTATTGCCGGGGCTGATACCGTTACCGGCGCGGCCGAGAGCGCTTGGAAAGGCGCAAGTAAATGGACGGCCGGGTTGCCGGCCATGGGTGGCGCAGCCGCCGCCAAAATGGGAGCTGGTTTTGTTCGAAGAAAATGGAAAGATGGTTGGACGGCTTGGGCAGGGTATACAGATAAGGAGGGTAAAAAAAGCAAATTCAGGGAAACTGTTTTTGCGGCTCTTAATATACCCAGCACTGTCAAAGGTTGGCAGATGAGGAGTCAGGAGTTGGAGCATAGATCTGACGAACGAGCTACTGCCCGTGGCCGGGAAATTACAACTAAATTTAGGACACGCGGTAAACTCGACATACCTTATACTGAATTCGTGAAAAGGAAGCATATGCAGGAAGATATAAAAGAGTATGCCCAGATGAGCAAAGAAATGAAGATGAAAAAGGCCACAGAAATGCTTGATTGGAAAGGTCACGAGGCTGCGGAACAAAGACTCCATCTTTTTGCGTCGGCGGCCTCTGTCGGTCAATGGGATGATTTGTTAAGCGCACCTGCACTAGCTGTTCGATATGCCGACAAAGATGGTTCGTTTGATAGTGCTACGGCCAAACAAAGAATGGTCCGAGATTTCCTTAAGGATAAAACCGGTGATCCTAATGGTCACATTGACGAATTCGCTATGAGCGTGTTGGCAGAGGACTTTGACAATTATGCCGTTGATACAAAACACCCAGAATATATGGGTCACGCAAAAAAAGATTCATTTACCGGGAAGAGTAAGTGGGGCATGGAAACTGTAGGTGAGGCGGAAACGTTAACACGTAATGGACTAACCATACAATATCAAGACTATGATGCGGACGAAGGCAGTTGGTTTTTTGACCATTCGATTGGAGAGTGGAAAAAGAAAGGCGGTCGCGAAAGAATTGGTCTTTCTCCCCATGGTCACAATGTTCTTACCGTGCCGGTGGATTTGGATGGTAATATCTTAGACAATGATTTAGAAAAAGGTGGGAAACCTATAGATATAACGGTCGCTCATAAACTTGGCGTTGTTCACACAACCCGCAAAGATGGCCGTATAAGCGCATATGAGAAAGCTTATGTGAGGGATTTGTTAGATGGCTCGGCTCAAAGTGAAGGTCAGCATATACCGGCTCGAAGCACAGATTGGGAATTCGGTACTGATGAAAAGGGAGAGAGTACAATTAGGCATGAGGGACCTCATGGGGTATGGTACGCTCCAAGTCTCGCTTACTTTGAAAAGGTTAGACAAAAATGGGATTTACAACCCAACATCATTAAATTGGAATACTTAAAAAGGTTTGGTTTGCAGAAAGGTGACTTGAAGAAGATGCATGGTTTGAAAGTCATATTGCCGGATGGTACTGAACGAATAATTGGCAAAGATAAAAATGAATTTAATATTAACGAAGATGAGGGTCCTACACTACCATCTACTCCGCCGGCTCCTTAGATATGGCAGCATTAATATTTAATAGATTGGTTAGAATATTAGCCAACTTCCCATGATAGATATAAGCGTAAAATATATAGCTGCTTTAAAACCTGAAAATTCTATTGATCAGCTAGCTGTTTTATATCTGGAGGATTTGGCTGATGATGATACATACAAATCAGAGCCCGGTGTGGCCAAGGAATTTTATGATTCGCTTGAAAATTTTTACCGACAAAATGAAAGTTTAATAAAAAAATATCCTGATATTCATGATCGGTATCGTTTAATTCTTGGGAGGCTGCTCTGGAAATCTTTGCTTTGTCTTCCGAATCAAATTCGTCAGACTGCCTTAAGTCGCAATCTAGTTTTTTATCTCAAGAATGACATAACAATTAAAGATAGTCTTACGAGATTTTTTAGCCCGTATGAATTTGGTTCTGAACCGGACAATGGAAGAAATCAGTTTATCGATTCCCTTGAAAAGAGCAACGAACAATTAGGAAGTCATATGATAAATGTTAAGGGTTCGGGCCAGTCAGCTCCAGCAATTGCAAATTGGATAAAAGATTACAACACCTATACTTTAAATCCCGAGCACGATGCCTACCGGCAGATAGATTACATAAATAATAATGAAAACGTAAAAAAACTCTCGCGAGACGAGCAAGAGGTATTAAAAAAAATAATTTCTCTATATGACTGGCTTAAATACCCTCAAGTCGCGCAGAATAAAATAGGGGATCGCAAAATAAGCCCGCAAGCCGCCTTAATCGGCAAAACCCCCATTACCCCGCCGGAGCCTTCAATAAAGCCGCTTGTTATAAACAAAAAACCGACTCGTCAGCCTATAGGCGTGAGCTCAAATTTGCGAGAAGATCTGGAAGAGTTAAAACAAACCACGCAAGGCCGTCAGGAACCTGAATTACAAAGCGGGTCAATCAAGGCAAAGCCAGCTTCAAATTCGCCAGTTAGCACCCACAGCTTGGAAGATATGCTGGAAAGACTACAGCTTAGGGCAGAGGCTGGCCTTGAAATCCCGGAAAACGAGGCGAATGACATAGTTGAATTAATAAAACGGAAGAAAAATCAAAAATAGTTATGAAGACTTTTGCTTTTATTGATGCGGCCAATCTATTTTACGGGGGCAAGAAAAGCCTGGGTTGGAAAATAGATTATCAGAAATTAGCCACTTATCTAAAAAATAAGTATAAAACGGAAAGAATTTTGTATTTCGGTGGCGTTGAGATACACACTTTCCGCTATAGCTATTTAGATAATGGTACCGTTCCTTTGGAAAAATTGGAGAATCATCTGAACGAACTGATAAAAGATCAAGGCAGGGAGATGAACGACGCCATGCTTCTGTTAGTGGGCAGACATTTACAGCGTGTCAGATTTTATCGCAAATTGAAAAAGTTCGGCTACGAGCTTTATCTTAAGCCGGTAAAATTATACGAGCAGGAAGACGGTTCAACAAAAAGAAAAGCCAACTGCGACGTTGACATGGCCTTTCATTTAATGAAAGAAAAAGATAATTTTAACAGAGTCGTGGTGCTTTCCGGCGATGGGGATTTTCTGCCAGTGTTGAAACACCTGAAAGAGGAAAACAAAGAAGTAATCATACTTTCGCGTGCACCCAGGACTGCCAAAGAAATAAAACAGTTTGCCGGCTCCAATTTTAGGGATTTTGAATATCTTAAGTTTCTTCTTAAAATGGATGAAAAAAAATGAAACGGACTCATATAGAATCCGCTTCACGTTTAGTACATATATCTTACACCAATTAATTTAAATTGTCAAGAGTGCCTATAGATATTGAACAAATTAAGCAAAATATAGACTCGGCTTCCTATTTAACTGACATGGAAAAGGAAATGCTTTTGGATATCGTGCCGCATTGGCCCCAAAATAAACTTGGTGAGCTTTTATCGGTTTTCAGCCGACCGAAACCTGTCAACCCAATTCCTGCGCAGCCGCGTGCGGTACAAGCACAGCCAATAAGTAAGCAGGTTTATCCAAGCGGCGGAGCAAGCGTTGAAAACCTCATTGACCGCCTTAAGAGCGAGACTGTAAATTTCAAAGATATTGGGCGTGTTTCACAACCAGAGGTCAGACCTCAAAGAGATAGAGGCCTGACCTCTGAAAAGGCGGCGTCGAATTTGCCGAATACCGAACGAAAACAGCCCGCAGTGGTTGCACAAAAACGCGCGCCGGTTAGAGCCGTGCCGGTTGAGGCTTTAAGCTCATCCCAGGATGTGGCCGCGCTTTCTTTAGCTCAATTGCGCCGCGGCAATTTCACCGAAAATTTGCAGATTGTCTGGAGCAAAATTAGCGAAATTGCCAGGCAGGAAGGGTTACTGCCCTATACGATTTTAAAAAGCTTTTACGCCAGCCCGGTGAATAAATTATTTTTAAGCACCGGCTGGGCTCTAATGAACGACCTGTCGAAAGACAGAGAAGCTGTTTTTACAAAAGTATCGGTTCAAATGGAAAATGACCATGGCGAAAGTTTTACCTCGGAAGAGTTTGAAGCGTTTGCCGATTTTCGCGAGAAACTGGATCATCTTATGTAAAGGGTAAATATGGTAGAATATATAATGAAACTTCAAGTATCAACATTCAACCCCCAAACAAACCTCAAGCATCAAGCCTCAAAAAATTGAAGTTTGAAGTTTGCCTGCCTGCCGAAGCCAAGGCTGTGGCAGGAAAATTCATTGAAGGTTGAAGTTTGGGCATTGAAGTTTATGACTATGCAGCAATTTAACGTCCCACAATTTGTAGAAATAGAGGATAAAATAATCGGGCCGTTAACATTGCGTCAGTTTTTGGTAATAGTTGCCGGCGGCATTGTTGTTCTTTTCTTCTGGGCCTTATTCAAGTACGGCGTGATATTCTGGTTTTTGGCCGTACCGACGGCGTTGCTCACCTTATTTATTGCTTTAGGCAGCTTGAACGGACGTCCGGTTTTGTCGCATGTTTTTCCTTTAATTTCGTATATCAGCGCGCCAAAAAGGCGATTATTCCATAGGGAAGCGCCGGTAATTATCATAAAAAAACGGGCGGAAGAGAAAAAGTCGGCAACTTTGGCGTCGGGGGAAGTGCAAAACAGGCTTAAAAGGCTGGCTTATATTCTCGACCAAAAAACAAACGTGGAAGAACAAATGGTGCACGATGCCAATCAACAAATGGTAGCGAATGATACGAATAACCATGCAAATGTTACTAATAAGTAACCATTCGTAGCATTGGTATTTATATTAGTATTATTTGAATAAATTGGCAGATTAGTATCGATATATGGCTTTATTCGGTAAAAATAAAAATGATTCAAACGGTGCCGCGGCGGCTCAATCCACGCAGTCGTTTTTGGACGTGGCCGAAGTGCGCGACGGGGTAATTATGCTAAAGGACGGCAATTTGCGCGGCGTGCTTGCCGTCTCGTCGGTCAATTTTTCCTTAAAATCCGATGATGAGCAAAATGCCATTATAAGCTCTTATCAGTCTTTTCTTAATTCGCTTGAGTCTTCGGTTCAAATATTGGTGCAGAGCCGTAAGACCGACATCACGCCCTACATTGACATGATGAAAAATCGCATGTCATCGGTTTCCAATCAGCTGCTTCAGATGCAAATGGCTGAATACATCGAGTTCATAACGCGGCTGACGGACGTTGCCCACATTATGACCAAGACTTTTTACGTAATCGTGCCGTTTAATCTTAATAACGCGAAGCAGGGTTTTTTTGGCAAAGTCGGGCATATTTTTAACCCGCGCCATTCGGTGGTGATAGACGCGGCCGCTTTTGAGGCAAACAAGAAAGAGCTGCTTCAGCGCATGGCCGAAGTCGCCCAAAGGCTGTCTTCAACCGGACTTAACTCAAAGCCCTTGGAAACTGCCGAAGTTGTCGAGTTGCTCTATTCTTCTTACAACGTCGGTTCGGTTTCGGGTTTTCAAGGCAGCGAGCTTGATAAACTGGATTTACAATGATTAATTTTCCAAACAAAAAAAGAGACCCTAACATTGCGGCCAAACAGCAGGTTGAAAGGGAGCTGGCCCAAGTTGAGCAGGAATACAAAGCCGGTATCTCGACCGTGAGGGATTTGATTGCCCCGGCCGCTTTGCAGACCAACCCGAACTATCTCATAGTTTCCGGTAAATATTGTCGAACCTATTATACTTTGGCCTACCCCAGGTTTTTGTCGGTTAACTGGCACGCCCCGTTAATGGGGCTTGATACGCCGATTGATTTAAGCCTTTTTATTTATCCCGAGGACCCCGGGAAAATTTTAAAGAAACTCCGCAACAAAGCCGCCCAGGTTGAAAGCCAGATGATGATAAACCAGGAAAAAGGCTTGGTGCGCGACCCCATGCTTGAAACGGCCATGAACGATATTGAAGAGTTGAGAAACAAATTACAGCAAGGTTTGGAACGATATTTTCAAACCGGACTCTATCTCACGATTTACGCCGATTCGTTGGAAGAATTGGATCGTTATAGTAATGAAGTGGAAAATATCTTCGGTTCAAAGCTGGTGGTGGGCAAGCGTTCGGTACTCCAGATGGAATCAGGCTTTAATTCCACCCTGCCGCTGGCCAACGACCTGCTTTCCGTTCACACCAATTTAAACACCGAACCGCTTTCAACAATTTTCCCTTTTAATTCTTTGGAACTGACTTCTTCAGACGGTATTCTTTACGGCATCAATCGCCATAACAACAGCTTAATTTTGTTCGATCGTTTTAGTCTGCCAAACGCCAATTCCGTAGTTTTTGCCACCTCGGGCGCCGGCAAATCCTACGCCATTAAGCTTGAGATTTTGCGCAGTATGATGCTCGACACCAACGTTATAGTCATAGATCCGGAAAACGAATACAAACATTTGGCCGAATCGGTCGGCGGGGCATTCTTGAATATTTCTCTTAACGCCGAGTCGCGCATCAATCCGTTTGATTTGCCGAAAGCCGTGGAAGGCGAAGACCCGAAAAACATTTTGCGGAGCGCCGTGGTTAATTTGCTGGGTTTGATGAATTTAATGCTGGGCAAGCTTTCCTCGGATGAACAGGCGATTATGGATCGGGCCATATGGGAAACTTACGCCAAAAAAGATATTACCATGGAGCGGGAAAATTTTGACAATATCATTCCGCCGACCATGGCCGATTTGGTCGAAGTTTTGAACAATATGCAGGGCGGCGAATCGCTTGCCACCAGGCTTTCGCGCTTCACCGAAGGTACCTTTGCCGGCATATTCAACCAGCCGACCAATATTAACATGGATAGCCCGCTGG
>MFES01000012.1:9660-11266 GCA_001779955.1 Candidatus Doudnabacteria bacterium RIFCSPHIGHO2_02_FULL_46_11
ATTTTTATTCAGCATTGTAAAGCGCGCCCGCAAATATTATTTGGGTGTAACCACCATTACCCAGGATGTTACTGATTTTTTAAGCAGTCCTTACGGCAAGCCGATCGTTACGAACTCGGCTTTGCAGTTACTGCTAAAACAGTCGCCGGCTGCCATAGATTTAATTGCCGAAACATTTTCTCTGACCGAAGGCGAGAAATATCTTCTGCTTGAGTCGGATGTCGGTGAGGGTATATTTTTTGCCGGCGCCAAACACGTGGCCATTAAAGTAGTGGCTTCCTACATTGAAGACCAGATTATTACCACCGATCCCAAGCAATTGTTGGAGATAGAACAAGCTCGGCAGGACCTGCAGTCGTAGTACCCGATGCCAATATACGAAAGAGTGCTAATGATACGAATAAAAATGCTAATGCAACTAATATTCTCACTATTCGTATCATTGGCATTGCCATTAGTATCATTCGAATAAATTAGTAGATTAGTATCGAGATTATGGCTAATGTCGTCGATGAAAAACCAGATACTGACCAAAAAGAGCCGGGGCAAGATTATTCCTCCGGCTCTTCTGGCGGTATGGACGGGATTCGCCGAATCAACAAACGTCGGGCGAAAATCACCGCCCGCGGCAAAACCGAAACCGAAATACACGGGCGCATTGGCGGCCCGGCTGATTTTGAAGCGCAAACAAATATTTCCGCCGATCTGGCTGACGTTCCCGTACAACCGGAAGTCAGACCTGAATCGGGCCCAAGTCAGACCTCGCAGCCGAAAAACCAGCCAGCACAGGCTGAACCCCGGCAGAATGAACAATCCGTTGAGGCAGCTAAGCCGCAAACTCGGCCTGAACAAGAACCTGCTGATAAAGAGAATCTCGCCCAACCGCCAGCAGAAACGCCGCCGAACCAGGCAGAACAACCTGCGACCCCTAAACCTGATGAGCCTCATGCTTTGCCTTCCAGTGGGGACGCGGGCGCGGGGCAATCAGACACTCCGCCAAGCCAGCCGGAAGAAGACAAACCGGGCGAGAGCAAGCCTGAAAATAAAGATGAGAAAAATCCGCTCAACAAAGCGAAGAATGCCCTAAATAAAGGCCGGCAAAGATACAATGCGGCAAAGGATAAGGCTAAAAACATTACAGGCGCGCCGAAGCGGCTGGCGAAGGATGCGGCCGGCAAGGCCGTCAAACAGGGCGCCAAAATGGCCGGTCGCGCGGCAGCCTCGGCTGTGGGTTCATTTATTACAGCCACCGCGCCTTATTGGATACCCATAGTTTTAATTATCATTGGTATAATTGCCGTAGTGATTATTACTTTAATTGGAGTTTGCCAGACGACTGGGTTTAAGCAATTTGCTCTCCTTACTTCACTTCGTTCTTTCTGCCAAGCCGTGGGAGCTGAAGAAGTGGTTGTTGGCGATACCGGCCGCCAGCCCGGCGATACAGGCTTCACGCCTGGCGCGGCAGACAGCGAGGCGCGGTCGAGGCTTGCGGGCGCGAACATCACCGTGTCTTCAACCGGTAATTGCTCTTTTCGTACTCAACGAAATTGTACTTCCCTGGAGGGCATGCAGGAAGAAACGATAGCTGAAATTATTAGATTTAAAC
>MFES01000013.1:0-4327 GCA_001779955.1 Candidatus Doudnabacteria bacterium RIFCSPHIGHO2_02_FULL_46_11
CCTGTATTACTTACTTTATTCCAAGATCGGCTGGAGAATCCCAGAAGTAAGCAAGCTTGCGCCGATAAGTTCTCGCTTCACTCGCCATCGGAGCCCCGAGGCGGCGTAGAGCCTTCGGTTCACTACGGGACAGGCCATCGAGGAATTTATACAGGATTCATAAATGCATTATACTATATTTTTGCTTGACTTGCAACTGCAATTAAGGTACTATTTTAGGGCTAGGTGAACCCGGCGACTGCCCTATTCCTCAAGGATAGGGAGGAAAGTCCGGACACACGGCCTTATTCTCGTCTGGAATTCCAGTGCATAAGGCAAAGGTAGCGGGCGCAAGCCCGTCGAGGGTAACCTTAGGGATGCGAGCAGAGACGCCAATGTCAGCAATGATGTTGGGCGCTCCAGCAATGGGGCGTAGCCCCGCCCTGAATAAGGGTGGGGGTGAAACGGCAAAACTCCTGCCTGTGTGCAAGGCCAAGTTTGGTAGGCCGCATTAGATAGATAGTTGCCCTAATTTTGTCCGCGAGTCTGCGAGTGGATACAAAATTGAGGGTCCGCCATAGCTTTATGCGAAGGTGGACAATCCTCCTACGCTAAAGCTTCGGAGGATCTCAAAATTGTAACCTCGTAATAACTTCAGACAATTTTGGAACAGAATCCGGCTTATGGATTCACCTAGCATTTTAAAACCGCCTTTCGGCGGTTTTAAAATGTCTAACGTTTCGACCACTTTGGGTCGCGGTCACCCCAGCTTCGCGAGGCCCCAACCGCTCCCTGACACCTTGCGGTTTCAGTACTTCCACAACGGACAAAACAGTGGTGTTTCGCCGACCCACTTCCCGTCTCTGTGTCCGAAACTAGCGTTTCGACCATTGAGGGGCTCGACGTGCTTTTTTCAACCCCGGTTTCTTTCGTTCTTTCATGCGCGGATCGCGGGTAAGCAAACCGTTTGTCCTTAAAACTTTTTTGAAAGTTTCATCTTTTATGACCAGAGCCCGGGCAATGCCGTGAGCCACGGCATCAGCCTGGGCATGCAGGCCGCCGCCGGAAACACGGGCGACGACATCTGTATTTTTTTCAACACCTACTACTGACAGGGGCTGTAAGGCAGCCTTGTGCCAGGTTGCCCAGGTAAAATAATCTTTAGCCGGTCGATCGTTTATCAAAACACTGCCGCCGCCCTCAAAAACTTTGACTTTGGCGGTTGCGGTCTTGCGACGACCAATGGCAAAAATATATCTGCCCTTCGGTTTTGGCGCGTGCTTTTCCGCTTTTTCAACTGTCTCAACCTCAACTTTAGCTTTAGCTTCAACCTGAGGCAAATCAGCTTTGACCTTAGTGCGCGTTGTTTTCTTCTTCTTAATGACTTTAGTAGTTGGCATAGCTATTTCTTAACTGGAAATTGATGGCTGTCACTCTCGACTATTTTCAAACGTCTCATCTTGAGCTTTCGCAAGCGGTTGCTATCAAGCATTCCCTCTACGGCACGCTTGATTACGTCAGCCGGATTCTTGGCAACGATCTCGCCTAAGGTCTTTTTGCGAAGTCCACCCGAGTAGCCGGAATATCGGTAATAAGTTTTGGATTCCGACTTTCGCACCGGGTTGGTAAGCTTCAATTTCTTGGCGTTGGTCACGACAACGTAATCGCCCAAATCCTGGTGCGGTGCGTAGGTGGCTTTGTGCTTGCCGGAAAGAATGGTGGCAACCTGCGTAGCCAAGCGGCCAAGCGAAAACTGTGAAGCATCAAATTCATACCACTCGCGTTTTATTTCATTATTCTTTACTAATGTAGTTTTTTGAGATTTCATAATAACCTACAATATTAGTTCAAATGATGCCGAGAATCAAGCTTTGCTTGTTCGAGGCCAGTCGCCTTGCGACAAACCCTTGCAAGGAGGTGTGGGGAGTAACTGCCGGTGGCGGTTACGTTTGGGAGGAGGAACCTTCGGTTCCTAATCCCCCAATTATTCGACAAATTCTACTATTACTTTCGGCATACCGTCTTTGCCGGACGGAACGCGGATTAGCCGGGTATAGCCGCCCTTTCGGTCCTTAAATTTCGGAGAAAGAACTTCATAAACCTTGCGAGCCGCATTATCAGATAATTCACTGAACAGCTGGCGTCGGGCATGCAAAGTTTCAGTCTTGCCTTTGGTGATAAGTTTTTCAACGTGAGACCTGATCAGCTTACCCGTGGCGGCGGTTGTTTCTATGCGTTCGTGCAAAACTAAGGCATTTGAATACTGCCGCATTTTTCTGCGGCTGTAATCCTTGCCAATTGCCAATTTTGCCTTTTTCCGATGTCGCATAATTTATTTATCCAATTTCTCCAACGCGTCCTGAATTTCTTTAACCGATTTATCGCCCAGACCTTCAAGCTTGCTCAACTCCTCAAAGGAATATTTCTGAAGATCTGGCACGGTCTTGATTCCGTTCTTGTGCAAAGCGTTTAGAGCTCGGCTGGAAAGATTCAGGGAATCTAACCCATTGCCGGTTTCATCTTGTTTCGAGGCGCTCGGGTCATCAACGGCATGCTGAATTTCGGAAACTGCCTCCGCGGCCTGATCAGGCATAGCCTGTGAGGCTTGGGCTACTTCGGCAAAGGCCGGAGGGTTAACGCCTTCGAGCAAAACGGTAAAGTGGTCGAGTAAAATTCGGGAAGCTATATCAAGCGCGTCCTTGCCATTGACCGATCCGTCAGTATCAATCATCATGGTAAGTTTGTCGTAGTTTGTCATCTGGCCGACGCGTACGTTTTCCACATCATAGCTAACGTTTCTTATGGGAGAATAAACCGCGTCAACTTGAATTAATCCTATTTCCGGACGCTCGTGCTCCCTTTGCTCAACCGGCACATAGCCGCGGCCCTGCTGCACGGTTAGTTCCATTTCAAAATCGGCGCTTTTATTGTCTAAAGTCGCAATATGCAAGCCTTTGCTTATAATTTCAACCTGGTCTGACTTCTCGATATCGTCGCTGGTTACTGCCTTTTCACCCTTGGCTTTCAAAAATAAAATAGTCGGTTCAGCTGAAAAAACTTTAAGCCGCAATTGCTTAAGGTTCAACATTATTTCAATAATGTCCTCGCGCGTGTTGGGTATGGTGGAAAATTCATGGTCTACGCCGCGAATTTTAAAGGCGGTAACGGCCGCTCCCGGAACGGAACTAAGCAGGACTCGGCGCAAGCTATTGCCCAGAGTTGTGCCGTAACCCGGGTAAAGAGGCTCAACCACGAAAACATAATGGTTGCCCGACTCTTCCACGAAGTTAACTTTGTTAGGTAAAGGAATTGGATTCATATGTGAAAATTTTTCAATTCTCAATTTTCAATTTTCAATGACACGGAGTCGATTTAAAAATTTGGTGATTGAGAAATTGTTTAAAAATTGTAAATTATAAAATTTTAAATTACCTTGAGTAGTGTTCAACTATTAATTGGGGATTTATACGCGTGTCGAGCATCTCGCCGGTCGGCAGGGTCAAAATTTTTGCGGCGAGTTCCTTGGCATTAACCTCAAGCCATTCCGGCGACTTATACTTGGTTAGCCGAACCTTAACCTCGTCCCAATATTTGCTCTCAAGGCGCGTTTCGCGCACAGCGAGATGATCCCCCGGTTTTACCTCGTAGGAAGGAATATCAACTTTTTTCCCGTTGATCTGAACAAAACCGTGAGTCACAAGTTGTCTGGCCTGGTGGCGCGTTGAAGCAAGCCCGCTTCTAAAAACTACGTTGTCGAGCCGCATTTCCAAAAGCTGAAGCAAACGCGTACCGGTAACGCCGCGCTCCTTTGAAGCGCGCAAGTAAGTTCGGCGGAATTGGGCCTCAAGCAAACCATAAATAAACTTCGCCTTCTGCTTCTCGCGAAGCTGCTGGCCATATTCAGAAACTCGGCTACGGCGCTGCCAATGCACGCCGGCCTTATAAGGCCGCCTGACGGCAGGACATTTGGCGGCTTCGCAAAGCTTCTCGCCGAACATTCTGCAAAGTTTATGTTTTGAACCGGTGTTTCTGGCCATTGTATTAGTTAGTAGTTAGTAGTAAGTAGTAAGTAGTAAGTAGTAAGTAGTAAGTAGAAATTACACCCGGCGCGCTTTCTTAGCTCGAACGCCGCCATGAGGAATTGGCGTGCGATCCTTGATAGTCAAAAGATTAATACCGCTCGCGACAAGTGCGCGTATGGCAGACTCTCGACCGATACCCACCCCTTTGATAACCACATCAGCTTCCTGAATGCCTAAAGACTTCAAGCGATCCAAAGTTTCTTCCATGGTACGCTGGGCGGCATAAGGTGTAGATTTTCTTGAACCCTTAAACCCGGTCTTGCCGG
>MFES01000013.1:4348-4452 GCA_001779955.1 Candidatus Doudnabacteria bacterium RIFCSPHIGHO2_02_FULL_46_11
TGCCGTTCATATCTGCTATGGAAATAATGGTGTTATTGTATGTGGATTTAACAAAAATTCTGGCGCGCGGCACACGCAGGCCTTTAGACTTCTTGCCCTTTTTC
>MFES01000013.1:4459-11370 GCA_001779955.1 Candidatus Doudnabacteria bacterium RIFCSPHIGHO2_02_FULL_46_11
CGGCAGCAGCAGCGACGACCGGGGTATCCTCGGTCTTAGATGCTTCTCCTTCAATTGTCTGTACTTTCTTCTGGCCCATGAATTAGTTAGTAGTTAGTAGTAAGTAGAAGTTAGAAAAACTATATTCTATTTCAAATCGACTTTGCGCTTGCCGGAACCGGCCGTTCGCCTGACGTTTCCGCGTCGAGTTCGGGAATTGGTGCGGGTGCGCTGCCCGCGAACCGGAAGCCCTCTGACATGGCGAGTACCCCGATAAGCGCCGACTTCTTTAAGTCTCTTAATATCCATTAAAATTTGCTGGCGCAAGGTCCCTTCAACCTTATATTCCTTTTCAATTATTTCGCGTAGCTTGGCCACTTCCTGCTCGTCGAGTTCGCCGGCACGTTTGTTGGGATCAACGCCCGTTATTTTCAAAATTTTACGAGACAAAGCCCAACCGATTCCGTAAATATACGGGAGAGCGGCTTCGATTCTTTTACTAGCGGGTAAATTTACGCCTGCAATGCGAGCCATTGTATTAGTTAGTAGTAAGTAATTAGTAGTAAGTAGTAATTGGAGCGAAGCGACTAGCCCTGTCTCTGTTTATGCTTTGGAATTTTGCAGACTACAAAAACGCGACCTTCACGCTTCACTATTTTACAATCTTTGCACATCTTTTTTACCGAAGCTCGTACTTTCATCCCGTATAGTTTACCTCGATAATCTTGGGTTTTGGTTCGACCGAGATTACGGAGGTTTTAGGTTACTACTTTCTTATTCCCGTATTACTTACTTAATTCCAAGATTGAACTGGAGAACCATCGAGGAAGTTATACGGGATTCATCCCGTACAAAGCCTAATGATAAATCTAAACTAACTTGTATATGCTTTATTTATGTACCCCGAACTGGTGTTTGTCTGAAGATGACTGATGCTTTGTTCGGGATTCATATCCTTAATGCCTGCGAACTATTCTGCCCTTTGTTAAATCGTAAGGCGTAACCTCGACGATAACTTTATCGCCAGGCAAAACTCTTATTCGATGCATTCTCATCTTTCCGGAAATATGAGCCAGAATTATGGCTCCATTTTCAATTTGGACACGAAAGAAAGCACCGGGCAAGGCTTCAATTACCTTGCCTTCAAGCTCGATTGTATCTTTGCTTGTACCGGACGGACCGAGGTCTTGAGATTCAGCAGGAATAGTGTCTAAACTATGATTTAATTATCAACAGTTTTTGTAAGATTAGGATAATACAAGTACGACTGTATGTCAAGCCGAAATCCGCTATTGCTGAACTTCGACCTTAATATGAATTTTTTTGCTCGATTTAGGCGTTTTTGTCAGCCAAAAAGGCGAGAGGCTTATTTTGATGCCGGCTATCTCCCCTTTGTTTAAAAGTATATCTTTTATCTCCCGGGTACTGCGTCCCGCAAGCAGACTCTTTAGGTCATCAGGGTCCAGGTCGTAAGTAAAACGACTCGCTAAATTAACGTTGACTACCGCCAAGCCCCGCTCCAATTCGGACGAACGTGTTGTGTAACGTACGCTACCCTGCTCAACCTCCAAAAATTTTTGGCCAGTTAGCAGACTGCGGGATGATTCAACGACCGCCAGCTCCAAAACAGAATTATCATTGAAAGCCAAACCGGTAACTTCAACTTCTAATTCGCCCGTGAAATCGGGACGAACGTCATCGATTTTAGCCTCATAACTCTCCGAAACCACGCGTACATTAGTTAATTCAGGTATTAAAATAACATTATCACTGATGGTTTTGCTCAAATTGCTTTTAATTTCCTCAATCGCTTTTTGTCCGATCAATTCTCGCGCTTTTTGAAAATCTTGATCGCTCACGGTTAAAACATCGCTGTCGCTGCCGCCAGTCATTCCGGCCGCGCCTACTCTGGCATAAAGCACCTGCGGACGGTAGCCAAAAGCGGAATTGTGCACTTCAAGCCTTTCTTCCGCCGCAATATTTCCCTGGCTTCCTCCCCTTTCCGCGGCCACCTGAACAGAATAAGGTACGTTAGGGCGAAGTCCGGTAATATTGCTTTGCAGACGATAGCGAACTCCGGAGGCGGCCTCCAAATAGGTGGTCTCGGCGCGCAAGGTTAGCGTATTGGGAAAACTGCTGTATATTACCGCTTCTCCGCTCGCCTCTAGTCCGGCGCTGCTGCCCGTGCTGTCGAATTTTTGAGAGTATTTTTTTATTTCGCGAACCGGATAAGCCAAAATCGCACGGTCTCCGGGGGTATCATTGGTAATGTTTTTATCAAATACGACATCAAAATCACTCCCTACCGTATCAGTATGGGCGTAGACTATTATTTCCGCTTTCTGTAAAACTACCGTACTTACCACAAAACCAGTGAGAAGAGCCATAATGGCGCTGGCGGCAAACAATAATTTTCTTTTTTTCCCAGGTTCCGCCAGGTCGCCAGTGCGGCTGGATATCCACTGGGCCGGCGATGACGCTATGGATTCCGTTGCCTTCACCGGTGCGGGTTTTTTTGAGATACCGCTTTTAACAAAGGTCGTTGTTTTAGAGGAGGTTGATTTCATCGCGTTAGGCTTACCCGGCAATTCGTCGGGCGAAGCCGCGGCGAGCCCGGCTTGTGTTGCTTTAATTCTATTGATGCGAGTGCCGCTTACCACAACCAACTTTTTTTCAGTCTCAAGTCCGGCGCGGCGTAGCAAGCGCAATGATTTAAGCTCCCACAAAGTCGAACCATCGGCAATGTCAATATAAACAACACGTCCCTTAGCGGAAAGGACGGCGCGTAAAACCTCTTTAAGCGAGGCACTAGCGTTAACCCTAACAAAATCGGCCATCTATTTAAACCT
This sequence comes from Candidatus Doudnabacteria bacterium RIFCSPHIGHO2_02_FULL_46_11, assembly GCA_001779955.1. Classification (GTDB taxonomy): domain Bacteria; phylum Patescibacteriota; class Doudnabacteria; order UBA920; family 2-02-FULL-46-11; genus 2-02-FULL-46-11. The sequence goes on from MFES01000013.1 coordinate 7,288, forward strand.
TTCCCGAAACGATATATCCTTGGACGCCTCCACAGCCGGCTGGTCAAAAGCGTTTACTTTGCGCAAATGGGCGCTGTACACGGCAAGCATTTGCCAAAAATAAATGTAAGCCCCGGCCGTTTCTTCGTCAATGGCCTCAAAATTTATAGTTAGGTTTGGAATGCCCAGTTCATCGGCCCGGTTACGCGTGCCGATATATTCTGCCTCAAGCGAAAAGGCCAAATTCATATTTTCAAACTGAGCCAGAGTTTTTCCACGCAATACTATGTCTTCAAACTTTTTCGGCACCAAAACCCTCAAATCAGCCTGATTGGCCGTTACAAAAATAACGGCAGTATCCCTTTTTCCGCCAAAAAGACGCTGGGAAGTATGATGTTGTGATTCGGGAGACTCCAAAGGAATGATGGTCAGGCCCAATTTATTCTTGCCAATGGTTTCATGTATTAGTTGTTGGACAAACAGATCAAACCCGCGCAAGGCTTGAGTGTAAACAGAAAGTAAAACGTTATCTATGCCCGACTGCTCAAGGGCCCAAAGAGAATTGGCTATTTCCCAGGCGCGATTCCTAACATGGCTATGGGACAAAGCCAGAACCGTCCTTATGCGGTGCGCGTCAAAACCGCAAATAAGCGAAGGGAAAAGCGCTACCTCGGTAAAACTCGTAAACCGCCCGCCAATATCGGGGTGATCAATAACATCTATCTTGCGATCTTTTTTGGCCATGTCGCGCAAAACACCCGACGGTCCGGTAATAAAAATTTTATGCGGCAAATCAAAGAAATAAAGCAGGGACTCAACCTGTGAGGTATTTTCGCCGGACTTGCTTATGGCCAAAAGCAAAGTTTTTGCCGGGTCGATTAACGCGCGCATCTTCTCTAAATAGGCCGGCTCGTTTGTGTCCACAATTATTCGCCTCGGTGTATGGGTGTTGTTGAATGCGGCATAAAGGCCGCGGAAGGTGTTAATGCTTCCGCCGTGGCCGATAATAAGCAATGTTTCAATATGCCGATATTTAGCCGCCAGCTTTTCCATAAGCGACCAGTTTGGGTCGTATTCGGCAAAGGGTGTAGGCACTTCCGGCGGTCCGCCATGCACTACTTTTGGTAAATTTGATTTGTTTGTTATTGAAATCATTTTTATTCTGTTTTTGCTTTTATCCTCCTGATGCCCGCGCTCGAGGCTTCTTCTTTTATTATTTTGAATTTTCCAAGCTCGGAAGTTCTTTGTACGTGCGGCCCGCCACAGAATTCGCGCGAAAAAACCGAGCCATCTTTATTATAGATGGTATAGACGGAAACTACATCCCCATATTTAGCACCAAACTCGGCAAGCGCCCCTAATTTTTCCGCCTCACTTTTTTGCATTTCATCTCGAACGACCTCCAAATCGTCCGTTATTGCTTGGTTAACTATGTCTTCTACCTGCTTTATCTGTTCAGGCGTCATTTTTTCGGGTTGTGAAAAATCAATTCTTAAACGTTCGGCTGAAACGTTTGAGCCGCGCTGAAAAACATGACTTCCCAAAATTTGCCTTAATGCAGCCAGCAATAAATGGTGCGCGGTATGGTGTTTTAAGGTTTGCGGTTCGTGATCAACCAATCCTCCCTTGAACACGCCGGCCGATGAGCTACGCGATAGATCCTGGTGTTTTTTAAACTCCTCTTCAAATTCTTGCCTGTTTACCGAAACACCCTTTTGAGTCATTAACTCTTCGGTAATTTCCCAAGGAATACCAAATGACTGAAATAAATAAAAGGCATCTGTACCGGTTATGGTTTCGTATTTATCCAGCTCTCTTAAGCCCTTTTCCAAAGTCGTTGAAAATTTTTCATGTTCTGCTTCTATTGTTTTGATTATGCGGTCGCGATCTTCATCTAAATATTCGTAATGGGATTTATAGGAATCGATATAACTGGAAATAATATCCCTAATCCAGCCTCCTTTAAGATTATTAAGCTTGGCGTGCACCATAGCCCTGCGCAAAATTCTTCGCAAAACATAACCACGTTCCTTATTTGAAGGTTCAACGCCGTCTGCCACCAAAAAAGTACCGGCCCGCAAATGATCGGCAATTATTCTCTTGACTCTGGATGGTAAACTATCGGGCAAAACCGAAGTAGTTTCACGGAAAATATCAATTTCAAAAACATCCGAATTATCATTACTGGCTGCGGCAATTCGTTCAAGGCCTCCGCCAAAATCAACATTCTTCTGTATTAAAGCCTCAAAACCCGCGTCGGTTTTTTTATATTCCATAAAAACCGAATTACCAATTTCTAAAAACCGGCCGCAGTCACAGTTAGGATGGCACTCCTTGCCAAATTTCGGATCATGCTCTGTGCCAAAATCATAAAAGATTTCTGAATCAGGTCCGCCCGGTTCCCCAACAGGCATATTTTCGGGTGATCCAAACCTTGTCCACCAATTCTTTGTGGTACCATAATAAAATATCCTGCCGCCTTGCATTCCTTTCTCGGCGCCTCGCTCCACGGTATCCAGCTCTACCTCCTTTGCTTCAATTCCTTTTTGCTTAAACAATTTTTTCCATATTTCAACTGACTCTGTATCCTTGGGGATATTATTTTTTTCATCTCCAGCAAAAACGGAAACATACAGCTTATGGGGCTCTAATTTTATTTCTTCAGTTAAAAACTCAAACAGCCAAGGCAGTTGCTCTTCTTTAAAATAATCACCTAAAGACCAATTTCCGAGCATTTCAAAAAAAGTCGTGTGGCGATTATCGCCCACCTCTTCAATATCTTCTGCTCTAAAACTTTTCTGCGAATTTACCAGTCGCTTACCGCTAGGGTGCTCCTCGCCAAGCAAATATGGCACCAAAGGCTGCATACCGGATCCAGTGAACAATGTGCTCGGATCGTTTTCCGAAATTAAAGAAGACGACGGCACGACGACATGTCCCCGCTCTTCAAAAAATTTTAAAAACTTTTCTCGAATTTCTTGGCTTTGCATAATCTAATCAAAAGCGCTCCTTAGGCCTCGAAAGTATTCAGCGCCACCGGGCTCCGGATACAAATCCGGATCGGCGCTCATGTCCGCAACAAGCATGTCCAGCCAAGAAACAATTTTTGTTGCGTCTTTATCTTGATCAAAATGAGTTAAGGCATCTTGCAATTCAATATTGTCTTCGGCTAGCCGTCTGACTTCAGCCATGGCTTGTTCAAAGGTAAATTTCTCTTTATCCTCTTGACCATCAGAACTGCCTTCAATATTTCCTGGTTTAACCATAGTTTTATTTTAGCTAATAATCGGGGATAAAAAAAGCCCCCATAAATGCAGTGAACCGGCGAGCGTTTCGCCCGCCGGTTCTGCTTGAGTCAGGTCTGGAGTAGTTCACACGCCAGCCGAATCGTCCCAGTTCCCAGACGCTCTGCGTCTCGCGTACGCGCGCCGCGTTATAGGGCGGCACCGGGCTTGAACGGCCCGGCTCGAGAAGGTAGATGACGTAGATGACATTGAGCAGGTCATCCGGGTCTTCCTCCCACGGACGCAGTGGCCGCACCGGAACGAACCCCTGCTGCGCCAGCCACTCACCCGCCAGTTTGGCATCGAACCCATCGACCAGCAACGAACGTGACCCAACCAGGTAGGCTTGCGCATTCACCTGTTCGAGATCCGCCATTTCGGCCCCGCTTGACACCCGGAACAGCTCGATTGCGTACATCACGACCTCCTTGTTGGTTGATTGACCTGTGCCTGATTTTGCATCTCCCGCAACAACTCGCAGGCTTCGCTCAATGAAACATGCGGACCCAGCAGCTTCGACAGTCTCTCCAGCGTCTTGATCCTGCGCTGAAGAGCATCGAGCGTCATAGGCTCATCGCCCGTTCTGCCCTTCAGAGGACGCGGATACACACCGCGTGCCAAAGCGAACAGGGTTCGGGGCTGAACGTTGAGGTGCTTCGCCATGCTAAATAGGCTGGCGCGACTTGGAGTTCTTCCCTCGCTTTCTAGACGTGACACAGTCGAGCGGCTAACACCCAAATCGTTCTGTGAATAGCCCAGTGCATTTCTTCGCTCGCGAACATAAGCAGCAAGCCGAGTCGGATGAGCATCGTTTTCGGGT
>MFES01000013.1:11402-35564 GCA_001779955.1 Candidatus Doudnabacteria bacterium RIFCSPHIGHO2_02_FULL_46_11
CTTCTCGGACAAATCAAAATAGCACGGAAGTGCTATTTTGTAAATCCCCTAGTATCTTCGACATATCTATCCCATTGACACAATAGTTGCGCAATTGTTTACGGCCGTAAACAATTGCGCTAAACTAGTTTTATGAAGAAAACTAAAAAGAAAAAACCAATATCTATTATCATTTTGGAACGACTGGCCGACTGGGCCAAAATTTACACAGAGCCATTGTCGGAAGATTTGGAAGAACAATTGTACTATGCCCTTGGTCCAATCGGTAAAATACTTAAGCCTAATCGTTACCGCCAGGAGATAAAACGGCTAAGTGAACGAGGGTTAATCAAAAAAGGTCCAAAGGTTGGTGTTGTCATTACCGCTGAAGGTAAAAATTATTTAACCAAATTCAGCCAAACACAAATAACGATCCCGAAGCAGAAAAAATGGGATGGTTCTTGGCGTTTAATAACTTTTGATATTCCAGAAGAAGAACGTAAAAAACGTGATAGTTTTCGTTACCTGTTAAAAGGTTTAGGCTTGGGACAAGTCCAGCAAAGCGTCTGGGTGTATCCTTACCCTTGTGAACTCGAAATTGCAATTGTCTGCGAATTAGCCGGAGTTAAAGAATATGTTTCCTTTTTTGAAGGAAAGTACAAAGGCAACGACCAAGAATTAAAAAAAATATTTCAACTCTAAATTGACACACTCTTTCACGGCCGTGAAAGAGTGTGTCAATAATCAAAAGACAGTTACTTAAAAAATACACAAAAGCTCTTGAAAAACAGAAGCGCCCGCAGAAGCAGCGAGGCTCCTGCGGACCGGGTAACTCACATCACTCCCTGAGTCGGAACTCCTCCATTGAACTTGCCGTCCCGAGACCTTCAAAGAGAATTTCACACAGGAGCTGCTTCTCTTCTGCAGACACCTGATAAAACCGGCTGAGTTGCCGAATCCGAAGTAAAGTCAACCCTGCCTTCCCTACCTCGACTTCACAAAGCTTAGAGACGTGCATCCCTACTGCATCGGCGACATCCTTCTGTAACAAGCCAAGCAACTCGCGCTTGACTCGAAAAAACGCGCCAATCTCCCTTCTTATCGTTTTTTCTTCAGCCCTATCACGAGGGCTAAGACGTACCCCCTTGAATTTGGCCATGAATTCCCCCTTGTACTTGGGAACAACACCAGTTGGACAAATCAAAATAGCACTTTCGTGCTATTTTGTAAATCCCTGTCCCCTTATCCTCCCTAGTGAGTTGAGGCGCAGGCAGGCGCAATAAAAAAGTGTCGCGCAAGTATCCTTTTAGCCTCCCAAGCGGAATGGAAGCCAGAGTTTTTCACAAAACCGTCGCTCTCGTTCCCCTAATCTGGAGAAGCAGTAAGTCTTTCGGGTAAGCGGCAGGTTTTGAGAAAAACTTCGCGGAGGCCGACGGGCCGAGCGAGAGGAAAGATTAAAGCATTAATCTATTCCGGTTTTTCGAAAAGCGCTGCCGCTTACCCATTACTGCGAAGCCAACTCCAATGCCTTCTCCATCTGCGGATCACGGTCATTCTCGTAATCCTCAAGCGTCATTTCCACTTCCACGTCAGGCTCAAGACCCTGCTTATCAATTGAACGCCCGTTTGGCGTAAGCCACTTGGCAATGGTAATTTTGACCGAAGCGCCTTCGCCGACATCAATCAAATCCTGAACGCTCCCCTTACCATAGCTTTTTTCACCCACAACGACGGCCAATTTATGATCTTGAAGCGCGCCGGTGACAATTTCCGAGGCGGAGGCCGAACCGCCGTTTATCAAAACCACGGTTTTCCAGGCGGCCAATTGCCCGTCACCTTTTGAGTGATATTTAAATTCCTTTTTGTCTGCGTCAAGTTCCTTGAGCACAACTTTATCGCCGCTCACCCAGAAACTGCTCACTTCCACGGCGCTGTCCAGCAGTCCGCCGGGGTTGTTTCTTAAATCTAGAATAACCCGGTCAATGCCCTGCCTCTTAAAATCGGGAATTACCTGCTCTAAGCGGGTTTTCGTATCAGGCCCGAAACGCGTAAGTTTAATAATGCCAACTTTGCGACTGCCCGCCATTCTCACTTCGCTAATCACGCTTTCTATGTGAATTTCATCCCGCTTGATTGAAATTTCGCGTGTTTCCCGATCGCCTTTATGCAATACCGTGAGTACGACCGTAGTGCCTTTGGGACCGCGGATTTTACTAACCGCATCCTCAAGGCTCATATCAAACGTTTCTTCATCGTCAATTTTCAAAATTATGTCCTGCGACAACACTCCCGCTTTTTCAGCCGGCGTACCCGGCAGCGGCGCAACCACGGTGATGCTTTCATCTTTCAGGCTGATTTCCGCACCAATTCCCTCAAAATTTCCTTCAAGATCGTCCAAAAACTGCCTGTTCTCTTCCGGATCCAAAAAAGTGCTGTGCGGATCCTTAAGCGCGCGCAAAAGCCCTTCAACCGCGCCGTACATCAATTGCTTTTGATCTACCGGCTTATCGACGTACTGGTCATTGATAACCGCCAATGTTTCCCATAAAAGCCCGTAATCAACGGTGGTCACATCACCCGGCGGTTCCTGGTTTATGACACGAATGCCCAGGCGCTCCAAATTCAGGCTGTCTGCCGAATTAGATCCGGCCACGAAACTCGCTAATACCAAAAAAACCACACCAATTGTGAGCAAGGCCTTTTTCTTATTATTCTTTTTCAATTCGCTTAACTTTTCTGTTTCTAGGGGTTCGCCTTCGGTCATTAGGGTTTATACAACTTGTTACTATCTAATTTGTCGTTAATTACTTTATTAACATTACCAAAATCAAAGTTAAGCCGCAAATCAGACGTATAAGCGCCTATCTGTTTTATAAAATGCAAAGAATAATCATCAGCCGATACCGACCTTGGCAGCTCATAGGTAAATTTCAAATCTTTTTCCTGGCTGATCGGCACAACCAAAAGCGTGCCGAAAACCGTTCTGCCAAGTTCGGTGCTTTGGTCCACCACATTAGTATTTCCGGCCGTACTGATAAGCCTGGCGCCCTGCGGCACATAGACCCGTAAATAAGTGCGGTAATTTTGAACTAAGGGATTAAGCTGGCCATGGTGCTTATAATGAATATCCAAATCGGCCACGAGCTTGCCATTTTCCTCTCGCAGATTATAGGAATAAGTTTTTGAAATGGCCGGCTCGGTTTTATGTCCGGCTAAATTTGCGTCAACCAACATCAAAGTATCGCTTTGATATTCCGGCACTCTGCCGTCCCAGCCGGCCTCAACCACCAATTTCTGGAGTCTGGCATTGTCGAAGCTGTAAACCATATGTTTGGCTCGAGCCAGCTTGGCAAACTTCTTGAGTAGCTCGGCGTTCTGTTCAGGAGTAAAATTTTCTATGCGGGTTTTGAGAACTTGGCCCAAATCGCCGACAATATCCTTGCGGCGATACCAATTTATGCCCTGCTGAAAGAAAATTATTTCTACCTGCCTCTCCAATTCATCGATTACGTTTTCCTCGGTAAACCTAAGGCCGTTGACCTCAACCGGCCCGGTCAAAGCCATAACCTCGCGCAAAACCTCGGTGGTAACGGTTATCACGCCCTGTATTTCATTGTGATACTCACCGCCTTCACGGGCATAGGCCTGCTTGAGAGTTCGGGCAGATTCCGGATAATCCGGACTCCAATTACTGTCGCGAAATGGAAGGCCCACGATGCCTAAATATCTTTGCGCCACAGCCGGAGCGGTAGGTCCTAAATCAAGATCAAGGGCGCCGGGAAGCTCATATGAATTTCGCACGGAAAAATCAACAACCTCGCCATCACGCACGGTCATTAAGGCGTACGAGCCGACAAAGCCGCCAGCCGGACGTATTTCCAGATTGTTTGCAAAAATAACCAAATATCTGGCATCTTTGTCTAGGCCCAATATGGATGGAAGGGCGCTTGCTATATATGCCGTCTTTTCTATGGCCAATACAGCTTGTTTTATTTTTTCCGGCGCGTACAACTTGCTACCCTGGCTTAAAAGCAAAGAAGCGTTCTGCAGTTCCCGTGAGTTTTTGGCCAAGCTGTTAATAATGTTTCGGCGCTCGAAAGCCGGAACTTCGGTTAAGTTATCGTCTATTCTGCTTAAGGATTCCAAAGCAGGCATCAGCACCTTGACTGTTTTTTCAACCCCGGCGGCCGTATAATTGGCCGCCTCTATTTTTTCGCCGACCAAGGGCAGAAACTTGAACCTGGCCAACGAGCCGGTGTCTTTTCTAAGTTTGACCAAATGGCCGTAAGCCTCATTGGCATTAAAATATAGGGCGCCGAAATCAGATTGATAGACTGCGGCTTGAGCTTGTTTGGCTAGAGGATAAATTTGATAGGCGCGATAAGCGGCATCAACCAGCGGATAGCCGACAAAAGCTACAACGACAAAGGCCACAAAAAGAAAGCCGAGCAAAACTCCTTCCAAAATCTGGTTGGCTGGCCGGCTGCCAGCGCGCCAAAAATAGGCCCTGAAATTTAATTGTTCAGGGTTCAAGTTTTCTAATTCTTTTTTTATCTGCCAGGGCAGAAAGTTGGGGCTGTACATCCTGTATATTTACCCCGATAATCTTAAGACTTTGTGCAAAGACTCAAGTTGTCGGCTATTAAGTAAGTATTAAAAGTAAGCATAGTATTATTTATTCTGCGGCTTAAGATTTAAATATTATTCTTAGTAGGTATTTAATTACGTAATTAGGCACATTCATTCTCAATGCTGCAGAACCAGCAGAATCCCAGTAGTAGCCTGCCCAGGGCGGACACTACGGGACAGGTATCGGGGAAGTTATACAGGATACATTAAAATCTTTGCCGAGTTTTTTTGCCAAATAATCTGGCAAAAAAATTATCAAAGTGAGAGAAACCTAATTTTAAATAGTAGCGCACATAAGGACCTAAATAAGCGATTTGATTTACGATCCAGGGGTACTTGTCGGAAAAATGCTTCCTATAAAAAAGTATCATCGAGTGGTGGAATTCCCATTGGGCAATTTTGCTGAACTGCGTGGACTGCCGCTTGTAGTGGGTAATCTGCGCGGCCGGGTAATAGTAAACTTTGTAGCCGGCGTCTTTCGCCCGATAACACCAATCCAGATCTTCGTTGTAAAGGAAAAAATCCTCATCAAGCAAACCGATCTTATCAATAACATTCCGACGGGTTAGCAGAAAGGCGCCGCTACAGCTGTCAATTTCATATTCTTCGTCTTCAGGCAAAAAGCTTAAATTATATTTATTAAACAGTTTGCTGTTTGGTAACATTAGGCTTAAACCAGACAGACGTGTAATAGCCACCCAAGGCGTGGGGAAGCTTCTGCGACAAGCCGGATCAAGCTTACCGTTTGCCAACACCACTTTGCAGGTTGCCATACCAACATCCAAACGCTTATCCATGAACTCAAGCATTACTTGCAAGGTGTTGGCCTGGATTTTGGTGTCGGGGTTTAACAGCAAAATATAACGGCCTGAAGATGCAGCAATGCCGCGGTTGTTGGCTTTTGAAAACCCAATATTTTCTCCCCTGATCAATTTAACCTGGGGATATTGAGTCTCCACCATATCGACCGTGCCATCGGCAGAACCATTATCGTGCACAATAACCTCATAAGAGTAGCGACTCTGGGTTTCGAAAATCGAGTCCAGCGTTGTTTTTAACAGGTCCTTATTATTGTAAGGAACGATAATTACCGATAAATCTGTGCTTCCTGTATTCATACCAATAACCTATTATTATACTCTCTTTACGTTATTTTGTCAATCTATACATTAAATCCAGAAAGAGCGCGGCACAAACCACTGAGCCACCTCCTTAGGGCTTACCCGCCTATGTTTTTTGATAAACTGCCTCTTGCGGAAAGCCTTAGGTAATTGCTTAAACATCATCGGCAATACGGCAAAAGTTTTTGGTTCAATAAGCAGAGAGTAGCCCAAAATTAAAATTTGGCGAACAGCAATCAGTGGCAAACGCGACCAAAACGGCCAGCCTTGATCATTTTTAACCAAAACTAAAATATTATTTTTCAAACTTAGTTTTTTAGCAAAAAGTGAAATCGTTGAACGCCGGTGTTTGATTAAACTGAATATTTTCTTGTAGCCTCCCGGGCTTGCGCCGGCGGCGCGGCCGTGAATTAAAACTGCCGGAGCTTCATACCACAGCTTCCAACCATAGGCCCGCAGGCGCCAGGCTAAATCAACATCGTCCCAATAAGCGAAAATATCTTCATCTAAAATTTCACCGTCTAAGGCAATATCCTCAAGCGCGCTTCTTCTATATAAAACAGCCGCACCGTTGCACCCGAACACCTCCCCTGCTCGATCGTACTGCCCACTATCAAGTTCGTTCTGCCCGCGATCAAACGGCCGCCGAGAGGTGTTTAAAAAAATTCCGGTACTATCGATTAATTTTTTGCCCGCGCGCTCTTCGCGCCGCACTTGTTTACCTTGCGCACCGGCGATTTTTTCATCTTGAAGCAGCGGCTTTATAAGCTCGCTCAAAAAGTTGACCGGCATTTCTATGTCAGGCGTTAGGAGCATTACAAACTCACCATCACTTTTAGATATGCCTATGTTATGTCCGCCGGCATAACCGGTGTTACGGCCAGTTTGAAGCACTTTGACTTGTGGAAAATTTTGTCTGACGAATTCTTCGGAACCGTCGCTTGAATTATTATCTATAAAAATCAATTCAAAATTCGGATAATCTTGCTTTAAAACATTATCTAAACAATTTTTTAAATGCGGCAGATGGTTCCAGCAAACCAAATTAACCGATATCTTCGGCGCTACGTTCATCCCGTACGAAATTTACCTTTCATTTCTTCATTTATACTACAATGTTTACCCGGCAGATATCACTTGGATGATTAAGACTACTCAGTGAATTTCGTTCGGGATTCATGTTTTAAATAAGCAAGGGTTATCGGAATAAAAATAATAAACCAAAATATATAGCTTAAATCATTTTTAAAGTAAGGCGTGTCGAGCAGTCCATGTCCCAAAGTGGCAATCATGGCCGCAGCCGCGCCGTTCGCCAGGCCGGGCGAATATAATCTTACCGACCAATAAAGCTTAAAGAAATACCCGGCCAAAAGCAAAAACGCGAGCAGGCCAATTATGCCCGAATCCGTCCAGAAATCCAAAAAGATATTGTGGGCATGGATCATTAAAGGTTCCAAAGGCTCGCCGCCTATGGCCTCGTGCGCGTACCGCAGGTAACCTTTGTCATAGTTGCCCAAACCCAAGCCCGCTAAAGGTTGCTTTTTAATTATAAAAACCGCTGTTTGCCAGAGCTCGGCGCGGCCTCGAAAAGAACTTAGACCCTCGCGGTCAAAAAAGTCCCTCTGGAATTTAGCCGAGCCGAAACTTGAAGCGGCCACGAGCAACAGAATTACGGCGAGCGCGGCGCCGATTAAAATGATGGTTTTCCGGTTCCTCATCTTGCCGAAAGCAAAGGCGCCAAACAGCCAAATCACGGCAAGCGTTAAACCGACAAAACCGCCGTAGGAAAAAGTTAAATAAAAAGCGACCAAATTTAAAGCAAGCGAGGCTAAAAGCAAACTCAAAATAATGACCTGCCGCCAAACATCACGCACGAATGCCAAAACGGCAATGACCATGGCAATAATCGGCGCAAGGAGCATAGCCAGGTAATTAGGCGACTCAAAAATTGAATCAGCTCGCGTACCAATAGTGCTGTAAGCGTCAAAAGTAGAAAAATATTCAACAATGCCAAGACCCGACAAAACCGCCGCGCCTACCGAAAACCCGGCAATAACTTTAATGATATCGCCGCCGCCGCGGCTAACCAAAAAAAACAAAACGCCAAAAATTAAAGGGTCAAGATACCAGCCCTTAAGCACGCCGAGGCTCCTTTCAAAGTCAACGCTAAAAAGGGTGGCAATTAAAGCGGCCGCAAAAAATAGGCCGACGCTGATGACAACCCCGCAACGCTCACGCCAAACAAAAATCATCTTTTCTTTTACGGCGCGGCGCAATTCAGCATCAAGCGCTATCCGCGCGACAATAGCCAAGGCGACAGAATAAGTGGCTAACTCCAAAATACTCGTGGGAATGCCGTAAAGCTGAAACCTTATCAAAAAAGCCGGCAATATCGCCGATAAAAAAACCAGCCCGGCTAAAGGCGCAAGCAGGGTCAGTGAGAATGCGGCAGAAATAAAAAGCGGCAATAGAAGAAACATTCACCCGCCTAAATTTTCGACAAAACCACGCAGAGAGCTGAATGGATATGCCAGTTAATACTCAATTTTTTGGAATAAGATATATTCAAGAAAAATTTTGGTTGGTAAATTATTCGCTCCCCAAAAGGATCGCCAAATTTATAAAAAAGAAAGTCAGCGGTTCATCGTCGGTTAAAAACACCGAGTCAAACATACTATGGCCCAAAACCCACAAAATTGCCACGCCTAGCCAAAGGGCGAAAAGCCCGCGAGGAAAAATCCCGTTCTCCCCTATTTTCGATTTTATCAGCTCATAAATCCTTTTGGCCAGTACCCACAAAAAAAGCAAAAAGAAAACAAGGCCGATGATGCCGCTTTCAACCAAAACCTGAAGCAATATGTTATGCGCGGAAATATTGTGCCGCGGCGAGTTAACAAAGGCTTCTTTAGATTCTCGAATTTCCTCAAAAGTCCGGGTCGATCCTTCGGCCTCAAAAACCCTGGCATAATTTCCCGCCCCTACCCCAAACACCGGCCGGTCTTTAAAACTTTCAAAACTTTGCTTCCAAATTATCAGCCGGGTTTTATTGCTTTCGTAATCCAGATCTATGCCAGCCCGAGTTCGGTCAAAAAGGCTGCCGCCATGCCTTTCGTAAAGAGAAAATTGATTGATGCCGAATTGTAACAGCGGGGATATGATTAAAATGAGGAAAAACACGACAATCGCATAGACCGCTTTCTTAAAAATGAACTTGCTTATTTTCTTGAATAAATAAAATACGAACAAAAGAACAAGCGGCACAAACAGGCCCACCACCGTGGCCCGAACATAAGTTAAGGCTGCAGCCAAAAGCACCGTCCAAAGAGCGACGGTCCACATTTTTTTTTGCTTAGGCTTTGCTGAAATTTCGCGCAAAACCAATAAGGCCGGCGCCGTTAAAAGACAAATTTGGGCAAAAACCTGCGAACCCGGAAATAGGGAAAACATACGAAGGTTGGGCAAACGATCCGGGAAGTAAGCAAACCAAGTGTTGGCCTCACTTGATAACCGCCCGTATTCCAAGCCGTAAATTACCGGTATGACCGAATTGGCCCAGTACTGCCAAAAAAATAGCGAATCGGTGCGCAGAAAAAATAACAACTGCGCAAAACCGGCGGCCACAAAAGTCAGCCCTGATAAGGCAAAATCTTTTATCAGCGCGCGTTTATCTAAATCGGAATTAATTATTAATCTGCCGGTCAGAAATATGCCGTATAAAGTGAAATAAGTAACGGCCTGCTTTATGGCCGGAGCCAGGAAACCGTGGTTAAAAATTAAAACCGCCAGGCTTACTCCTAAAAAAGCGAAAAACGCATAATCTATTTTGGTCAGGCGGAAAAAATCAGCGGTTGCCCGGTAGCCCTTTTTCAGACTATGCCAAAATTCATCACGCCTGTAAAAAATCGCGATTAAGAAAACTTCAAAAATTAAAATGCGCCAGGTTTGGAATTTATCGTATTCATTAAGCGGCAGGGCTATAACCCAGGGCAGGGACAATACAAAAAACCGCATGGCTTGAAGCGGGTTTAAAACAAGCATAAAAAGCATTATACCGGCGGTCAGATAAAACGAGGACGCCCGCGGCATAAGGCCGAGAAACATCAATATAACGACAGCCGCCTCTAAAATCACGGCAGAATAAAGATATTTGTCCCTACGAAAATACTCTAAAAATTTATTAAAAAACGGCAATTTTTCAGATTTAGCTTAATCAAGTATTATGCTTATAATATCACGAAATGAAATTCCTCGATAAATACAAAAATCTTGCCGCTATTTATAACAATCCGGCAAGGCTATTGTTCGGCAATTTTGCCGGCTGGCTGGGTTGGACTTTCGAGCTTAAAAATTTGTCAGCTGAAACCTTAACCGATTTGCCCGCCAAAGCCGAAACAAGCAAAACCGAACATCTGCTCATTGTCGTTCACCAAAACCCGTTCCGCCTGATCGGCGGCATAGAAGAAGAAACTATCAAGCTTATAAAAAAATATGGAAATAAAATCCCCATATTGCTTTATTTTTTTGACCCTGAAAAAAAACTTTTTTGCTTATGCCTAATTAAAGGCAGGGCGGTGGGAAAAGTAATAAAATTCGCCGAAACAGAACCAAGCCGCATACTTAATTGGATAATCGGCAACTTCGCTGTCAAGACCGCAGTGATTGAAAGTTTGATCAATCATAATCTTGCCTACACCAAGGCTTTTAGCGACCAGCAAATACCGGCGGTTTTGCTGGTCCACGATTTTTATTATTTATACTTCAATCCCCGCCCGCGGGTTTTGGGTTCAGAAGTTCCGGAACAGCTGCGAACTTGGTGGCGGGAAATAATGGAAATTCAAGACCTGTCCGTTGTTTTTAATTCAGAATTTACTCGCAATGAATATGAAAAGGTCTTGAACCTGCCTAACAATAAAGAGCCGATAGTTTCCTACCCGATATAGACCGCAATCATGATTATGAAATTTTATGTATATACATAAAATTTCATAATTTAACAGAATAATATGCACATTACGTTTTTAGGGAATTTTTTTGAAGACAAAGGAAGCCTGATATTCAAACAGGTTGTTTTGTCACTTGGCAATGAACACAAGTGGTTTATTTTTGGCCGGGTGGCTGACAAAAAATCATTTTCAGAAATAAAAAATAAATTATCGCTAGTTTATCCATACCGAAAAAAGGAGTTGTCTAAAATGCTTTTAGAAAATAAAATTGATTTAGTTTTGTTTTTAAGTGTTTGGCCGGAAACTTTTTCTAAAACTTTTTTTGAAAGCGTTGAAAACGAGCTGCCCATTATAGGCTTCAATGTCGGTTTCCCGTATTATAAATTCCCTAACTATTCTGGTTTTGTTGATCTAAGTAGCGGCGCTGAAGGGATAATACAAAAAATAAATTCCACATCCGCCAGCTGGCGGATTGCGGAACTGAAAACTGAAATAAAAAAAATAAAATCTGAATTCTTACCTCAAGCCAAACACTCCGCCGAAAAAAAATACGAACTGATAGAAAGGTTACTTTAACAAAATGAGCCCCGCACAACGTGAGCGCGGGGCTCGTTCGTCGCGCGGGGCGGCTGTCAGTCGACAGAGAACTCGGAGGCATCGCGGGCCCTGATCATGATCAGGCGGCGACCAGATCTGGAACAAACCCACTGTCCCCCCGAGCAATAGCCCCAGTGATGCGTATTCGTAAGCTGGGTGGCGAACAGGATTTCCGCATCCCGGCCACGAGTGATGTAGCCTTCCACACCAGTGACCACCCCGCCTTTCATCGTGAGCGTGCTCAAATCGAACCAGATCACGACGAGGTCCGCATCCCTTGCGGATTGGGGTTCACCCCGCTCCTTAACTGAACTCCCCGTAACCATCATAACCTCCCTGTTCATCCTGCTACCGGCAGGACATTCGGCCGCTTTCGCGATTGTAAACAAAATATAGTATCACGTGATAATCAAGCTGTCAAACCTAAACTAAAAAAGCCCCTCTTTACAGGGGGTTTTCTTCTTTACGCCCCCCAACAGAAATGGAAGCCAGTATGTTCCCTGTTTCTCCTCATTCAAAAAGGAAAGGTTACGGTGAGAAAAATATCCCGCAGGCCCCGCCGCTTGGTCAAAGGCGGGGCCGAGGAAGAAGAAAAGCAACCTGCCCCGACGCTTGGGTCGGGGTACCGACACGAAGTCGTCGGTGCAGGAGGGAGTCTATTCTGGTTTTTCGAAAGGTATTATTGCGAACTTATAATTCCAGCACCTTACTTCACAATCACTTCCCCTTTTTCAAATACAGCGACATCTGCCGGATCTAATACCACTACATTTGAGAATTTAAACTTTCGTGCAACAAAAGCCTCATAGCTTATTGGTCGCAGTTGCCCATTTTCAACCAAATACACTGTTTGGCTATCTGACGCTCTAAGTAACGTCCCATTGGCTGGCGGGAACGAATAAACGGCCTGCGGCAAACTATCAAGCTCGTGCGAACTTAAAATCATAATCGGTTGGAGGTATAATTTTCGTAAATTGAATACCGCCGCGGTAACATGGGCCTTTGCTCCACCGCTTACCATGTAAATCGCCGGATGATCCACGAGCTTTACTAACGTATTATCTTGCGGAGCTACAGGCAAGCCAACGGTCAACGCATTCATTTCTTCATCAGACAAAACTACAACACTGGCAAAAGAGTATTGCCTCTGCACGAAAACATTGTAAGAGAAAATCCTTTTCGTTCCGTTCTCAACCAAGTAAACTGCCGGACCTGAACCGCGAACAATAGTGCCGTCAGAAGGAGGTAAAAGCGGTCCGTTTGGTATTTCCGAAACTTCCGCCGGCGGCAAAAGCGCGACATCGGCAAAGTTTAATTTGCGCTGAATAAAGACAGCATAAGTTATCGGCCGCTTAACCCCGCCCAAGATCATAAACACGGTCGGATTATCCGAAGCTTTAATTAAAGTATTTTCAAGCGGCAACAAAATCGAGCCTAAATCGTAACTCTGCACTTCGGCCTGCGGGAGCGTTACCGCGGCGGCAATATTCAATCCCCTTTGCTTGGCCGTGAAGTCCGTTATTTTGCGGCGCTTGCCTTCTTCAATTAAATAATAAACCGTCTCGGCGTCTGATTTGATGATCGTTCCGTCTTTCGGCAGATACCTTGAGCCTTCAATGTATGAAGCAAACTCGGTGGGCGAAACGACAATAGGGTTTGATATGTTTATACCCCTCTGCTGGGCAACAAAAGTAGAAAAAGTCCGGCGCAGGCCGTTGTCAATTACCCAAAGCGTGGAATCGCTAGATAATTTTATGACCGTGCCGTTGGGGTATCTAAACCATTCGTTGTAAAACCGCCAAAAATTATAATTGCCGTTAAAAACGTGCGGCGTATAGCGGTAAAGCGCGGTGGTCGCAAAATTTTTGAGAGTTATGGTTTGTATTGCTTGAACTCCGGCAAAACCGCCAAGAGTATTTTGGAAAATAACAGTGTCGTTTATTCGTGAAGCCCTTACAAACGGCCCGCTGCCAAAGGCTTGATTCTGCGCATCAATTAACGGACCCCGGCCAACGCGCGTGCCGTTAACTTCATGGCTAAAACTTTTAGATAAAGATTTTGCCGCGCCTAGCCAGCGGTCGCCAGCTACATCCAACGTGCCGAAAAACTGCCCGTAAAAAGACAGAAACGAGGCCTGACAGGGCTGACTGTCCGGACAGCCGTAGCCAAGAGCCCGATCTAAGGCTCTTTGTAAATCAGCGTCGGTCGTAAAATTTTTGGTAATAAGGCTCTGTTCTTTTTGCAGGGTAACAATCAAAACCTGCGGATTAAGGCCGGCGCCAAGTGCCGCATCATAAATTAACTCGGCCGCGGTGCGAAGCCTGCCCAAGTTTGGCCTAATATCTTCTAGCGCGGTTTTTAAGGCAACATCCGCCGGCTCGCGAAGCTTTGTTAAAAATACCGGATCAGTATTAGCCAGTACCGAACCTCGGCTTTCCAAAAATTGCTGTACGCCGGTGCTACTGCCAAAAGTACCCGTATCGGCAAAGGCCGCGTCGCTGATTAAAAACCCTGGATCAAAGCTTGGATTTATTGCTTCCTGGGCAAAGGAAATAGTCGGTAGAAAAAAGGCGGCAATAATTATTGAAGATAGTATTTTTTTAATAAACATCTAATAATTTAACAATTTCTAATTTTCAATTCCTAAACAATTTCTCAATGTTTAAAAAATTCTGAAATTAAATCATTGTTTGAAAATTTTAAATTGAAAATTGAAAAATTTACTTAAGGTATGCTTCGCCCAAAGCGTATTCGTAAAGCTTGAACTCCTGCGGCGTAACAATCTTAACATTCTTAAATTCAAAATTTCTGCTGGTAAAGGCCTCAAAATTCAAGGCATGCAGCTGCCAAGGCCCATCTGCTATGGCCTCGGAAAGATAAACCGTAAAACTGTCACTCGGCCGAATTAAAGTCCCGCTCGCCGGAAGATAAGTTAAACCGGTCGATACATTACTAACGCTGGCCGGATCCACCACCAAGACGTTCGTGAAACTGAAATTGTGGCTGGTAAAGGTTAGATAAGTCATAGCCTGTTTTTTACTCGCCCTGATAATGTAAACCGTGAGGTCGTTGTTAGCCCGGACTAAAGTTCCCTCTTTCGGCGGGTAAAGAGTCCCTAAGTCGAGAGAAGAAACAAAATTTTGAGGCATTTCCAAAACATTGCCGAAGCTAAAATTGTGGCTGACGAAGGAGAGGTATGAAAGCGGCTGTTTAACGCCGTCTTTCATAATAAACACGGCCAAAGAGGCATCTCCCCGGATCAAGGAACCATCCACCGGCGGCATGGGTTTGCCTAAGGTGATTTTGCCAAAATCGTCTTCGCTCAATTCCTTGGGATTGGCCGTATCAATACCGCGCTGGCTGGCGACAAGCGGCAACAGCCATCGTTTTACGCCCCCATTTATCAAATAAAGTTCGCTGCTATTCGCAAGTTTAATAACATCGCCCTCCTGAATGTTGGTGCCTATGGGCGGCGGAGGCGGAGGTACAACAGTCGTGCCGGAAAGCACGGCCTGCAAATTTAACCGGCCGCCGCCAAGTTTATTGCCGCAGGCCCCGCCATTGCATGAGGCGAGATTTGCGCCATTGATGTCGTCAGCCGTGGAAATTATCCGTGTCTTAATCTGATCCATGGTTAAACCGGGCTCCTTTGCCTTGAGCAAAGCCACAGCCCCGGAAACCAAGGGTGCGGCAAAGGACGTGCCGCTGCGGTAAGCGTAAACGTTTTGCTGTTCCGGTTTGCTTGGGTCAAAATAAGCGCTTAACATTCGCACACCCGGCGCGGATATATCAATGCAGTTGGCGCCGTAATTCGAAAAACTGGCCTTCTGGTCGTTAAAATCAAGGGCAGCCACGCCTAGAACATTGTTGTTGGCTCCATCACTGCAAACCGGAGAGGAAGGAGCTATATCTAAATCCGTGCCGGTAACGTGGTCATTGCCGGCCGCGGCCACGACAATCGCGCCCTTTTGGTAGGCAATGTCAGTGGCCACCTGCAGCACGGCGGCGTCAGTTAAGGTGGTCGCGCCCAAGGAAAGATTGATAATTTTTGCGTCATGTTCAGCCGCCCAAACTATGCCCTCGGCCACGTCGCTGGCCGTGCCGATGCCGTCTTTGTTCAAAACTTTCACCGGCATAAGCTTAACCGTCCAGGCTACGCCGGCAATGCCGGCAAAATTTCCGGTTATGGCGCCGATAATCGAAGTTACCGAAGTGCCGTGGCTGTTGTCGTCGGAATTAATACCGACCGGAATATCGCCGCGTGTTCTGTTTAAACAATTATTATTGGTCTCATCAACCTGGGAACAATAAACCTGGTAGCCGGCGGTAACACGCCCGTCCTTGAGATCCTGGTGAAGAGCGTCAATACCCGTATCAACCACGGCCACAAGCACGCCCCCGGCCTGATTTTGTATATCCCAGCCCCCGGCAGCCGAAATTTTCGGCAAGTACCATTGGGCATTAATGTTCGCAATATCTTTAGTGTAAAACTCGTCATTGGTATCAAGGGCAACACTCACCTTTTCATCGGTTTGAGCCCAGACTACGCCGTTCACCCGTAAAATTTTTGAGACCAGGCTTTGAGCCGGCTCGTCGGCGGCAAAGGTAATTCTGAATATTTTTTTCAGTTCCGGACTGCTGGAAAATTGAAATAGCTGCCTGGCGTAAATTTGCCGATCGCCAAGACCCAAGTCGTCTAAATTAAAATCGGAGTTTTCAAATTTAACCAAAATATCAACCAGATTGTCCCCGGCTGCGGAATAGACAGTACTCCCCAGACTTGCGCCTGGGGTTTGAGCTTGGCCTGTCAGAGGGCTTAAAAGCAAGCACCCCGAAAGTAAAATTAAGACTAATCTATTTTTCATTTTTTAGACTTGGGAGGTACTGGTTTCCGTAGCCGAATCTTTGGGATTATATTTTCCGAGAATTGCCTTGGTTTTTATTTTTAAAAGATCTCGCAAACTCTGAATATAGGCCTTAAGCGGAACATGGCTCCCGCCAAACTCGCGCCAGAGCACGCCCACTTCTTTTATCTTATGGCCGTGAATGCGGGCGATGGTCAGTACCTCCATGTCGAAACCCCAGCCGGTTATGCCCACTTGCTCAAAAATATCATGGGCTGCTTGTTTGCTGAAGGCCTTAAAACCAAGCTGGGTGTCGTGAATGCCCGGTACGGCCAAAACCTGTATCAGCAAGTTGGATATGCGCGAAAGAACAATGCGGTAAAAGGGTTGCTTGCGGGTGACATTAGACTCGTTAACATAACGCGAACCAATGACAACATCATATCCTTTGTCGAAATAAGACCAGAACTTTTCTATCTCGGAAATCGGAGTGGCATTGTCGGCGTCCATAAAAACTACATAATCTCCGGTCGAATTATGGACGCCCGTCCGGACAGCCGCGCCTTTACCGGGAATGCGCTCTTTTATTAGACGCGCCCGCTCGACACTCGTTTCAAATAAGTTTTCGGCCACGTTGTCGGTTCGATCAACACTGTTGTTATCTACGACTATTATCTCGTACTCGTATTTTTGCTTTTCCAGATAGCTGTCTACGTGCTTTAGAGTTTCGCCTATTCTTTTTTCTTCGTTATGGGCCGGGATGATAACTGATAGCTTCATAAAGTTAATTTCTCAATTTTCAATTTCTAATTTGTACACAATTTCAGAATTTATCAATTTAGAAATTAAGACATTAGATAATTGTTTTAAAATTAAAAATTTTTAAATTATAAAATTTGCTTTAGCTATTATGTGGTTTGATAAATGGTGTAAATCTGCCTGACAATAATTCGCTTAAAGAGACAGGCTCCTTTAATTGACGCTCGTCATAGGTTTCCACCACGGCCGGCCCGGCTAGCCGCTCCGGCGGCGCAGTTTTTAGCCAGTAACTTTTAATCAAACTTTCTAAATCTTGAAGCCGGTTCTGAAAACCCAAAACTTCCAGGGACTGAATTTTTTCGTCAGAGGCTATTTCCCATAGCCCATCATCCGCGGCGCGCATGGTCGGCACCATCTTATTCGTCACCGTCATGGCGGCCTCGATCAAATTATCGAGCGAGGTCCTGGTGCCCGGCACCGAATAAACCAT
Source organism: Candidatus Doudnabacteria bacterium RIFCSPHIGHO2_02_FULL_46_11 (assembly GCA_001779955.1). Classification (GTDB taxonomy): domain Bacteria; phylum Patescibacteriota; class Doudnabacteria; order UBA920; family 2-02-FULL-46-11; genus 2-02-FULL-46-11. Next base: position 28,765 of record MFES01000013.1, read on the forward strand.
TGAACCAGAGCTTGTTTTTAAATGGTCGGCCGCTAAAATAACGGCGGAAACCGCATCTTCCTGGGAAATAAGCTCCACTTCCGCCGAGCCCTCTTTGACGTTAGCGACACTCATAAAATTGGCTTTGCCGGCCGCGGTGTTTAAAACCGCTTGCAGGGGGTCTTCAAAAACAAGAACGGAGGGATCAACGCCGGCCAGCTCTATTTCACAGCCAATGCGGGGAAATCGAAGAGCAATGGAGTTCAAACCAAAACTGTGATGGTAAAAATTCAGGACCTGTTCGAACAAAATCTTGCTTCGCGCATAAACAGAGCCGCAGTCAAAACTGGAACGATAAATGACTTTAGAAACCTCGTTTTTGACCAAAAACTTCAGGAATTGAAGCCCACCCTCAACATTGCTCAACATATATTCGTCGGGCAGGGCGGCACTTTCCAGATGTCCGGATTTTTCCGCAAAATGCACCACTGCATCAAACTTGTGATTTTCAAAAATTTGGGACAAAAGCTCTTGATTGCGGTAGTCCCCCTCATAGAATTCCACATTTTCCGGAATTCTGGCTCGGTCGCCCTTAGACAAATCATCTATTATTACTACTTCGTAATTTTCGGTTAAAAGAGCGCGAACTACGGCTGAACCAAACCGTCCGGCGCCGCCGGTAAAGAGAACTTTATCCTTTTTTAGGGGCAGTTCTTGTCTGTGTGTTTCCAGGCTTTTCAGATATTTTGCCTTATTTACAAGATTCTCATAAACCTTAAAGTCCAAAACCGCAATTCTTGGGCTATCTTTTTCTAAAATAACAAAAGTACCGTCGCTTTCACCTATTAATTCCAGTATTTCCTTTAAGGCCTGTTTTGATAGCATCAAATCCTTAAAAACTATGAATATTCGTAATTTAAATTAACATTTTTGCCCCTTTTCCGCAAACCCAGCACACCATAACGGCAATATTGCTATTTGATAAATTTTCGTTTCACTTATTAAGAAAATACCGCCATTAAACATGGATAATAATTTTGAAAAATGCGCGCAACAAAGGTTAAATTTATTGCCGTTTGGTGTCTGGACAAACAAAAATCCGCCTGGGCGGAATTCAATTAGTTTTTCACTCGATCGCCGAGCCGAAGGATTGTCTTCGGCTCGGCGACGGTTGCAGGACTCGTCAGTCCATCGGCAGTACGACGCAGATCCCGGCCAGTCGCGCCAGGAAAGCGTGTTGGTTGCAAAGTTCGAAAATCCCAGAGTGAACCTCGCCCTCCGACAAGCCGTTTCTGCCGGCGTGGATGAGAATGATCCGAGTAATCACCTGAGGCGGCAGGGGTGCCCTCAACCCCTCTTCGATCGCCTGTACGATCTCGTGTACCTCACTGAGACATCGCGCTACCCTCTCCAACTGCCGTTGGCGATGGACGGCCAGTGCGTCATCCCTGGAGTCCGCCGCGGCCTGAACGCCGGTCGCACTGCCCTGCAATTGCATAAGCTCTTCCTCCTACCTGGGTTTCCCGGAAAAAGCCGGGCCTGGTGTATCGCTAAACTAAGTATAAACAAACGCAGGCAAAAACAAAACCCGCAAAAACGGGTTCTTAATACACCGCCAAGGAAGCAAAAATTTGAGAAAATTTCCCGGACCCCATGAAGCTTTTATTTCTCTAGGTCGATAGGAACGATTGCTTGCGAGAAAAACGTCCCGCAGGCGATCAGGCTTGGTTCTGCTGATCGCCGAGGGAGAGCGGAAGTTTTTCGTCCGACCCTTTGGTCGGGCACCGACATAAAATCGTCGGTGCTGTAGAAATTTTATTCTGTTTTTTCAAGCAAGTAAGCGTGACTAATTTACGCCAATTTTTGCACCATTAGCTTTCGGCGTTCCGCGGAATTCATGTAAATATTTTCTATGCGTTTGGCGATGTACTGCCAATCAAAATCGCGTATTACCCGTTCGGCAAGCAAGGCGCTTCGCTCGCGATACTTTTCTTCATTGCCTAAAACTAAACGCAGTTTTGAGGCCAAATCAAGATGATGCTTGCTCTTAAAGCTCGGGGCATCGGCGCGGACAATCAGCATGTGCTCTGGAATATCAGAGACAATAATCGGTACTCCGGTAGTCGCGGCCTCAAGCAAGGTCATAGGCAAGCCCTCGATTTCCGAAGGCTGCACGAATAGTGAAGCGCCGCGATAAATGGCGCCAAGCTTGGAAGACGGCTGCCAACCCAAAAAATGAATTCTGTGGCTGCCATTGGCCAGTGAACGCAACCGAGCTTCATCGCTGTCGTTATGTGTAGCCGAACCAACAATAACTAAGTGGTAATTGGGAAAATCCTTTTCTATCAGATGAAAAGCATTTATTAAAAAATCTAAACCCTTGGAACGAATCAGCCTGGAGACGGCTAAAATATATTTCTCGGGCAACACCGGATGAGTAATGGCATGGACTGGCAAGTTGGTAAAACCATTCGGCACCATGCTTACATGGCGGCGATAAATTGCTTCAAGGTCCATGGCCACAACTGGGCTAATGGCAACCACTTCATCGGCTAGGGCCATACCCACAGCCTCGCCGCAGCGCATAGCAAAACGAGCGAGCGGTCCCCACTGCGGGCGCTGGGTTTCGTAAGTGTGATGAGTAAAAACTAAAGTTGTTGAAGGCTTTAAGAACCAAGGCAAAAACATGAAGAAAGCCGGACCGAGCGAATGATAATGAATCACATCCACTTTTCTAAACAGCACATCAATGGTGGCAAAAAGCGTGGCAATAATCGTGTCCCAAGCCTTAACCGGAATTGATGGCAAAGTTACAACCTTTACGCCTTGCGGGAGTTTGGCATCACCTATTAAGTAAGTACTGCGGGAATAGGCCAAAACCTCATGTCCGCGCTTAGCCAAAGCACAAGACAGTTCTTCAACATGTCTTTCTACGCCGCCCTGGCTGACTGGTATTCCTTTTTGTCCGATAAATGCAATTCTCATAAAAATGGGCCCACGAAATCTTATTTAGTACGACTAAGTAACTTACATAAAAAATACCCTTTTGTCAAGGGCTGAGGCAAAGGCATAATGTAACCTAAACTAACCTAGCTAGCGGCTTTATTTTTGTTCACCAGGTCTAAATAAATTGAATGAAGCGCTTGATAATGCTTATCAGCCCCGAAGTTTCTTTTACAATATATCTTGGCGTCTTTTGCCATTTGTTCTCGCTTCTGCCTGTCGCTCAAAAGTTGCTTTATTAAAACCGCGGCATCGGCGGCGGCTGAGCTTTTAAAAGGATCAAAAAGCAAACCTGTTTCTCGGTCTTTTACCAATTCCGGAATTGCGCCAATATTTGAGGCTACTGATGGCGTACCCTGGAGTCCGGCCTCTAAAATATTCAAGCCAAAACTTTCAGCAACAACTGATGGCACAAAAAGCAACGATGCTTTTCTATAAAGTTTAAGCAATTCTTCGCCGCGCTTCTCGCCCAACTTTTCCATATTTGGTAAATCAGGTAGTGTTATTGGTCCCTCACCTACTACCACGAATTTGACGTCAGGCAAAAGCGTGGCTGTTTCAAGTAAAAGGTCAGTTCCCTTTTCTTTATAAAGTCCCCCAACAAATAAAACAAAATTTTCATCAATTTTAGTTTCTGTGTTTTCCGGCATCAGAGTAAAATTTGATACAACTTTAATTATTTCCTCTGGGAAATTATATTCAATTAAATTTCGCCTAACCGATTCACTGGGTGCCAAAACCAAATCAACATTACGTTCATAATAACGAAATAGCTTATAAAACAACCACTCCAGCGAAACACCTAAAGATGCCAAATAGGAATTTTTGATCTTTTTCAAAACAAAACATTTCCAAGCGTGTAAAAATATATTTTTCGGACAAGGTTGACCGCAATTTAAATGATAACCAGGGCAGACAAGTTTGTAATCATGCGCAGTTAAGACTATTGGTATTTTGTATTTTTTAAATACGGAAAAAATCGACGGCGAAATTTGATGGTAAATATTATGCAGATGTACTACCTCCGGCTTCACAACTTTAAACAGTCGCCAAAGTTTCCAAATGGCCTCAAGTGAATAAAATGACTTAAGTAATTTTGGCACAACCTTCATAGTAATCTTTGCTGTAGGTACTTGAGACAAAAAATACTTTGAGTATTTTGAAGGCAAGTTTTGCGGATGATTCATTGAAAACACCGACACTTCGTGCCCATGTTTTTCTAACAGCTCTATTTCATCTAAAAAGATTATTTCCGCGCCACGGCGGCGGTAAAAAAATTTGTTAATTTGAAGTATTTTCATAAGTATCGATTCTAATATACTAATAATACTAATCTAAATGCTAATGCTACCAATATTAGTTTCATTCGTATGCTTATTCGTATCATTAGCACCCATTCGTATATTGGCATCGTGTACCTGCGAAGCAGCTACTGTTAAAGCGGCAAGCAACCAATAATAAGGGGCTAACGTCCTCATTTCAAAATAGGTTCCTAGAAAACCCTGAAAAACAAAGCTTAATGTGGCGCCAATTAGGCCCAAGGCTAATGACTTGGCCAACCAGGTGCTTTGCTCACTTTTTAAAACTCTGCGGGAAAAAACCAAAAGCGTAACAAACATTGCAAGGTAGGCCAATAATCCCAATACTCCGGTTTCGCCGAAAATAGACATCCAGTTATTATCAATCTGGCCTTCCGTACCATACACGCCAAAAGGAAGGTTTAGTTCGTCGTAGCCGCTGGTGTTATGCAATAGCGCAGCTGCGCCCCCGCCAAACTGGCCGGGCCCTACACCAACAAACGGACTATGGGCTAAAACCGCGCCCGGAGTTTCAATAATAAAATATAGTCGGCCCTTACCCGTGTATTCGCTTCTTAACCTTCTTTCCGAAAAAGCCTCAAGCAACCTGTTAATTGGTGAAACAGAAGGTTCATCGATCAAACGGCGTACTTCAACTTCCTTAAAGCCAATGTAGCCGCCGAGCAAAACCACTAACGTCAAAAGGCCGGCTAAAACTTTTTTATCCTTTTGAATAAAGATCGCACAAACTATTACCGCCAATAAAAAACCAAACCATGAAGCACGCGAATAAGTTAGCATCATAGTTGGTATGCTTAAAAGTAGCACTAAGGTTGCATATTTTCTAACTTTGTCCTTGGCATAATACATAAAACCTAAAGCCGCGGCAGAAACTAATGCCAAAAAAGTACCGAGCTGATCGTAGCGGCCCATGGTGGCAAAAACTCGGCTGCCTTCTGCCCTAATTTGAAATATTTCCTGGGCTACCCGGAAACGCCCGACAAAAAATTCGCGTCCTGTAGAAAACAAAGCATCAAGCCGCGAACCGACTGCAGCCTGAATAAGTCCCAAAATTGATTCGGCCATGGCTATCACCGCGACCGCGGCTAAAACTAAAATTATCTGCCGCTGTTTTAAGCCGTACAAAATTACAGCTAGGTAAAGCAAGATAAATCTTAAAAGCTGTCTTAAACCTAAGCCTGCGGCAATTGGTTCTACCCGATTAACCAAAATAGAAATTACGGCAATGCCGACAAAAATAAATAAAGCCACGGCAATCGGGTTATCGCTTAATTTTGTATTTGATTCTAATTTTTCCGCTCTTGAACGCTTAACTAGGCCAAAAACCAAAAGTGAATAAATTATGGCTTCGGGGATGAGCCTAAAGAAAAGTGTTAGATCGCCCGGAATAAATTTTAACAACAGAGGCTCAAGCGGTAGAAAAATAATCAGCAACATCAAACCACTCTGAAAAGAAATAAAGGAATGCAGCACTACTCCCAAGACAATGACGCTGCCAAAAATTTCAATCCAACTTAAAAACTGCAGGCCTATATACAAAAGCACTGGCAAAATGGCAAGCAGGCCCAAAATTAAATACCGCGCCCAAGCCGGCACCGGAGATTTGTAGCCAAATTCAGCGGAATTAGAGTATTCCATAACTTTCATATATTATAGCAAAAAAATACACTTTAGTCAATCCGTTGTAAAAGGGTCAATTCAACTTGCTAAGGCAAAAGCTTTGATCATCACAACTGTTCACGGCCGTGAACGAATGTGATAACAGAAAGGCCGCCGGTGAATAACCGACGGCCTTCTGCCCTGCTTGCTGCAGGGGATCATTTAGACTCCCCCTTTACTTCTATCAGCCACAGCCGAGGCTGTCGATCTTGGCGAACCCTGGGGCCATTGACCACCAGAATCCCAAGACCCAATCCCAGCCGCCTCGGTTACTACACACGCCGGGCTGGTCCGTTCGCCCGGCCATCCAGAGCCAGAAACGGCTTCCGCCGACATCGGCGTAGGCCTGGGTATACACGCGCCCCTGTGCGATCGCGCCGTTGAGGCGCGCCGTGGGCATGTGATAGACCCAATTGCCGACGTGATCAGCGCGGATCTGGCAATCCGGGATCGAGGGCCCGAACAGACAAATGGTCGCAGGCGGCGTTGCCGCCGGCTGCTGCCAGAGGAACGGCCCTGAACCCTGCCGCAGCCGAGCGCCGTTGAGGGCCAAGATGCGGCCATCATCTGCCGTGCGTACGATCCACACGGTATCCGGCGTCACCGGCGGCGTTGCGTTCACGATGATGACCACCGTATCACGCACGGCCGAGTTGGCTGTGAGTGAACAGACGAGTCCGGTGGTCCCGGGTGAGACTCCCGTAACGGTCACGCCGTTGGCGCCACTGCTGGAGGCGATGTTCGTGAACCGCGTGCCGCAGTTGAACGCCCCGGTCGCCGTGACCGTTAAGGTCGTACTTGTTCCAATCGGGATCGACGCCCCCCGCGGAGCAATGACGA
>MFES01000013.1:35576-37917 GCA_001779955.1 Candidatus Doudnabacteria bacterium RIFCSPHIGHO2_02_FULL_46_11
CTGTTGAGAGAAACGAATATCCCGCGGTTTCGATCCCAGAGCGACATGCACCTTTCGGCGCCCGCCGGAAACTGCGCGGTGTTCGTGATGCGTCCAACGAACCCGCCCTGTCGCGGCTGACCGATGAGTGTACCGACCAGCACATTCGCGCCAGTCGAAACCTCGAACACGTCGATCGTACCACTTTGGGTAGGCGTGGCATTCGGCGCCACCGCCAGGGTGTCCTGTCCGCTGATACAGGCCAGGCCAGCTACCAACGTCGTACACCCTTGCGAGACCGTACCGCTCACGTTGACACGGAGGCTGTCCGCCTTGGTGCCAACGGCGGCCACGATCCAGACCTGGCCGGGCGAAACGCCAGTCACGAGACCATTCTGGTTGACCGTTGCAACCTCGGTCGAACGCGTCACCCAGACTGCGGGCGGTGAGCAGACCTGTGAACCGCCTCCATACACACAGGAGGCGGTGAGCTGATTCTGCCCACCGACGGTCATGTCCGAAGCACCCGACACGATCACGCGACTCAACGTGCCAGCGGGCGGCGGGTTGCCGCTGATGGTGCAGCCGAGGATCACCTCGCCGTTCGCGCCCTCATAGGCGCACATGCTCCAACTGCCATCCGGGTTCTTCTTGAACTTCGCCCGGTCGGCGTCGGACAGCGTAGAGATGAGGTGCTCGAACTGACACCAGTTGGCGGCCGAAACCGCGCAGTTGAAACGCTTGACCTCGGAGCGCGACAGCGCGCCGGTCGGCACATCCCAGATCAGGGCCTGCGCCGCCGCCTGGTAGATGGCCTTGTGAACGCCGAAAGTCCAGCCATTCATGTCGCCGACTACCGAGACCTCCTGGGCGTTGCCCGAAGCGAGGCCTGGCTGGAACGCAACCTTGCGCGGTCCGATTGTACGAACCACGAAGTTTCCGCCGCTCGGAGGCGGCGTGACCGTCGTCGGTGCGGTCGGGTCGTCATCTCCATCGCCGCAGGCGATGAAGATCATCAGTCCCGCCAAAAGCGGGATCCAGCGGTACAAGTTCTTCATTACCTCTCCCGTGGAATTGCGCCTGTCTGGCGCGGTGAACTAACAGCGGAAATGAACACGAAAATTGTCACTGAATTGGCAAGGAACGCTTGCTACGCTACGGATACTAGACCCGCAAGGTAACATACTATCATACAAGAAACTGCCAAAAAGTCAAGTGCTGCTATATGTGTTAAAGCAACAAAAAAACGCCTATTTAGGCGGTTTGGGTTTGGGAGTGTCCGCAGCGCGGACACTCCACGTTATCGAATTACGACTCGTGTTCCTATGGGAACGAGTTCGTAAAGCTTTTCAACGTCCGCGTTATGCATGCGGATGCAGCCATGGCTCGATCGCTGACCGATGCTCGAGGGATCGTCGGTGCCATGAATCAGGTACCCGTCACCCAAATCGAGCTTGCGGGTACCGAGGATTCCTTCAAGGTTGCGATGAACAACCCCGAGTGGCGGCATGTAAATCTTGCGCGCCACCAGGTCGAGCACTTCGACCTCGCGATTCCATGTCCAACTTTCGCCGTAATAGGTCGAGCGCACAATGCGGTTGCCGTCGAGCTTAAGCATTGTGCTGTCGGACATGTAGTAGATCTCGCCCGGTTGCATGCGCACGATTGCGAAGTCTCGGTAAACCGAAAACTCTTCGTACGCCCAGCCAGGTCGCCGCCACACCGGATTTTTTTCTTTAGCTATGACCCGGCGCACGCCAACTGGCGTGTCGAACTTGTATACCTTATTCCCATATCGGAAGGGTTGGCCGGTGCCGATGCCAATCGGTGCGGTAAAGATTGTGACATTACCGCGCACCAGCTCAAGCTTGAACTCATCTAGGGAAACATAAATCTTTGCCTCCCCAGCTTCCTGCGCCTGAACCTTGCCAGCCAAAGCCAGCAATACCAGAAATAACACGAACATGTATCGCTGCATTCCTCCTCCAATTTTGTCGTGGACGAACGGATAGTAATATATGTTAAAAAAATGTGGGTGGGAAGTGGTCGCGTGGACCACTCCCCCCATTTGAGTCGAATTCACTCCGTCAGTCGCAGATCTTGTCCTTGTACTTCACGAACTCCATCGAGACGTACACGTCGCCGTTCCAGTCGAAATAGAGCGGGATGTTGGGATCGAGCCTGGGGCTCAGGTAGGCCGTACCCTCGGGCATAGTGTGATTGTTGTTCCAGTTGCGCTCGGCCTTGTCTCCGTAGCGCAGCTGGCCACAGTAGCTCTCACCGATCATGAACAGCCCTTCCTCGCGCCACTCCTTGGCCGGGAACGAAACGTACTCCCCGTGATCGATGACGCCATGGCCGT
>MFES01000014.1:0-2194 GCA_001779955.1 Candidatus Doudnabacteria bacterium RIFCSPHIGHO2_02_FULL_46_11
TAAGGGGCGATCTTTCAGTTTTTTACAACCCCAAATCTCTCTTGATTTTAGCTGGCACCGGCCTGCTTATGGTCATTGCCGCGCTTGTGGATTTTGAAGCGCTTAGAGAAGGTAAAATTTCCGTGATAGAACCGGTTTATGCTTTGGAATTGCCTTTAACCGTTGGACTGGGTATTTTTTTAGCCGGCGAACATTTAGGTTGGGGCATTTATGGCTTGATTGGTTTGATATTCATTGGCACGGTCATGACCGGAACAGTTCACAAGTTTCAACTGCATTACCATCGCCGTATTTTTGAAAAAGGTGTTTTTTTGGCGATCTTGGCGGCCGTGTTAATGTCTTTCGCCAATTATTACGTGGCAATTGGCAGCCGCGAAACAAGTGCGTTGCTGGCGCTTTGGTTTGTTAATGCCGCTATTGTCGTACTTTGCGGAATTATACTTTTAGCCAAAGGCGATTATAAAGGTATGGTAAAAGCTGTCGGTAAGCATAAGGGTGTGGCTTTGGGCCAAGGCGTGGTTGATAACCTGGCTTGGGTATTTTACGCTTCAAGTATGACTTTTATCCCCATTGGCATCGCCACGGCCATTAGCGAAAGCTATATTGCCATTGCCGCCATGCTGGGTTTGGCGGTGAATAAAGAAAAATTAAAAAAACACCAATTTCTTGGCATTGTTATCACCGTTGGCGGTATTATTTTTTTGGCGAAATTGATTGAATAGTTCAGCTTCGCAGGAGAATCATTAAATCCGAAACATTGGCGCCGGTTGGCCCGGTGAACAAAAGATCGTGGGTTTTTTCAAAAAAAGTGTAGCAATCAAAGCGTTTTTGATAATCATTAAAGTTGAGGTTACTCGATTTTTCTTTTGTTTCCATATCGACCAGGGCGCCGGCCGAATCGCTGTTATCCATTCCGTCAGAAGCAAGAGACAAAAATACGTCACCCTCTTGAAGATGTTTGATGGCGTACATGGACAAATTCATGTTTCGTCCGCCGGTGCCGCCGCTTCTGGTAATTTTTAAAGCCGTTTCGCCGCCGGCCAAGATCGCAGTTTTTTTACCAGCCGCCTCGAATATTTTTTCAATGGCCTTGTCTTGCGGGTCGTACATTTCGCTGGAAATAATTAAGGGTTTAAAACCTTGGGCGGCAGCTTCTTTTGCCATGGCGTTGAGGGCCAGTGTGTTTGAGATAAAAGGAATATTACTGACCTTTTCGAAATATTTTTTTTCTTTTGGAGTTTCAATAAGCTCAAAATCGCCAAGGCCGTATTTGGTGATAATTTTTTTTGCGTCCTCAACCGTGCTTTCATCGAAAAATGTCGGGCCGGAAGCTACAAGCTCGTATTTGTCGCCGGGGATATCCGATAAAATTAAGCTGATAACCGTGGCTGGATACAGCGCTTTGGCCAGTCCGCCGCCTTTGAGCAGGGAAATATGTTTGCGCACGGTGTTAAGTTCGTCAATTGTGCCGCCTCCGGTTAGGAACTTATTATACAATTCCTGGCCCTGGTCGCATTCGCTTTGCGGCCAGCACAAAAGGGCGGAACCGCCGCCCGAAACAACCACCAAAACCAAATCATTTTCCGAAGCGCTTTCGGCTAGTTTTTTAATTTCACCTGAAGCCTCAACATTCAAGGAAGACGGGTGGGGATGGCTGCCTTTGTAATTTTTAATAATTTGGCAGCTGGGGCTGACGGTGATGCCGAGTGAAACGCCCTGGCTGATGCGCGAACCGAGTATTTCTTCGAGGGCTGCGGCCGCCTCCGCTGAAGCTTTGCCCAGAGCCACGATTTTAAGAGAGTCAAATTGCTTAAGGTCAAAGGTTTGTCCTTTAACGCTTAAAATATCACCATCAAGCCCGATGTTGTTTTTTATGGCTTCTGAAGTATCGACAGCCCGAAGCCCGACTTCGGCAATTTTTAAAATGTCCTGCCTGGCCGGACTGCGGGCGATTTGATCCCAGTTTTTTATCCACTGTCGCGCCATAGTATTATTTAGACCGCGTTTTGAATGTTACCTTCCAAAAATTTTTTTATATTATCAGTATTCGTTTCCAATATTCTGGATCGGGCCTCTCTGGAATTGTAAGCCATGTGAGCGGTAACCACGACATTTGGCATTTGGATGAGTTTTTTATCTATTTCAATTATCTCGTCGTTTTTATCGCCGGCTAGCATCTTTTCTTCCTCCAAGA
>MFES01000014.1:2212-8769 GCA_001779955.1 Candidatus Doudnabacteria bacterium RIFCSPHIGHO2_02_FULL_46_11
AAAGAATCCCCGATTCAAGCGCTTCAATTAAAGCTTGGCTTTCTATTACTTCGCCGCGGGAAGTATTTATAAGTATGCTTCCGCGTTTAATTTGGCTGATGTTTTGCTTGTTGATGAGGTGGCGGGTAGTTGGGCTTAGGTTAACATGAAGGGTAATTACATCGGCTTGGCATAAAAGTTCATCCAGGCCGGTATAGTTAAAGTCCAGTTTTCGGGCGAGGTTTTCATTTTCATGAGCGTCGTAGGCTAAAATTTTCATGTCAAAAGCCTTGGCATATTTAATTACATTAGCGCCGATTCGGCCGGTGCCGATTATACCCAGAGTTTTGCCGGCAAGGTCAAAACCCTCAAGCTGGGACATATTTGGCCGCAAGGTTTGTTCAAAAAACTTATCGCCCCAGACAATTTTTCGGGCCACGGCTAAAATCAAACCGAAAGCGAATTCGGCCACGGTTTGCGAGCCATAGGCCGGAACATTGGTTACAGTAATATTTTTAGAATGCGCGTATTCCAAGTCAATGTTGTCGTAGCCGGTGGTGCTTGCGGCAATAAGCTTGAGTTTAGGCAGTTTGTCTAAGACCGCTTTGTCCGCGCGGGATTCGCTGAACATGGATATTATTTCGGCTTGGGCTGCGAGATACGCCGTTTCCTTACCAAGAGGCTGGGCTATAAAATAAACCTCTAGGCTGCTGGGAAGCCTATTTTTTATATCTTCTGAATTTTCTTTGTTTCTGTCTCCGAAGAATACGGCTCTCATCCTGTATATTTACCCCGATAATCTTGGGTTTTGTTTTCGACCCGAGGTTAACAGGGTTTTTAATATATTCTTTCTTTATTCCCGTATTACTTTATTTATCCCAAGATTGATTGGAGAACCCCAGTAGTAGTCCGCCCAGGGCGGACACTACGGGACAGGCAATCGGGGAAGTTATACAGGACTCATGGCGCTTTAATTGTATTAAAAAAAGACCGGCCTGGATAGGGTCGGCAAATTTAACCGGCTTTATGAAACGCTCCGGCGGGTGTATAATAAAGTCGCTTAAATTGCTGAAAGTGGTTTAATCTATGAAAAATTTTTCCGCCATTATCATTCTCCTGGCATTTTTGGGCGGCGTGGCCTGGCTGGTTAGCCGGGACGGCCGCGAAACAAAATTGGCTAACGAAACAGCTGCGCCAACCAGAACAATTCAGCTTTATTACTATAATCAAACCTTGGACCCGGGCGGGCTTTGCCAGAGCGCGGCGGTACAGCCGGTAATCCGTCATGTTCCGATTACATCAACCCCTATTCAGGATGCGGTCAAGCTTTTGCTTCAGGGTGAACGGTCATCGGACGAACGCGCGCGAGGCTTTACCACCGAATTTCCGCTTGAAGGCGTGGAACTGGCCGGCGCCAACCTGGAGAACGGTTTTTTAACTTTAGAGTTTAAGGATCCGCAAAATAAAACCACCGGCGGCTCCTGCCGCGTGAGCTTGCTTTGGGCGCAGATAGAAAAAACTGCCTTGCAGTTTGAGGAAGTTGAGGAAGTTCATTTTATTCCGGAAGAGCTTTTTCAGCCCTAAGGGGTGGTGATTGTCGGCGTTACACCCTTTCGAAAAAGCGCCCTCAATTTTCTCCTGCACCGACGACTTCGTGTCGGTGCCCCGACCAAAGCGTCGGGGCGAAAAATTGGGGCTCGGCACTCGGGCTCGCATCCGCCTATCGGCGGAACCAAGCTGCTCGCCCTCCGTGAAGTTTTTCGAAAAGTCGATAACGCCTCCAATTTGGAAGAGAAACGAAGAAATCGCCGGGGACGGCGATTTTGCTGTGGTTTGCTAAATTTTTAAAATGTATTACAATATATGAACTTACTCACAGGATACCAAAGGAGGCCCATGAGCATTGTACGTTAACGGGTACTAGTGAGCCCGGACCGCGAAAATCCCTTTCTCGCGGAGGAAAAGTGGGAGAGCCTGCTGTTCTCACGCACCCAAACAGGGAGACGCATGAGGAAGCGAATATTCGCGCTCGCGGTTCTCATCGCTGTGCCAATGGCAGCGATAGCGATGGCGAGCAGCGACATGGCGAACGGCCCCGGTCCGCCGACAAGTCTGGCGATCGCGGCGATCGACGACACGCCTGCCGACGGCCAGTCGGCGATGGCGTTCATCAAGGTCATCGACAACGAGGCGCTCGCAAGGGCACCGGCGGAGCAGAACGCGGAGAACGCGAAGACGTCAACGGCCGTCCGGGGTAGCCCGGCAGGAGGTGCGGCAATTGCCGCACTCGATGAAGGCGCGCTCGTGCTCGCAAGCATGATCGTCCACGGTCAAGGCGCAGCTTCGGCCCCACTCACGAGGGCCGGCACGCGCACGCAGGCGGCGTTCCTCGGACATGGCCTCGGTGCGCCGGGCGTTCAAGCGGCGGCCGGTGCCTTCGCACCGGCACACCACCGCTCGATCACGGCCACGGCCACGGCATGACCTGAACCCACCGTACACAGGAGCTGGCCCGGGGATCTTCCTCGGGCCAGTTGTGTTTTGTAGAATAACTCGGAGGAGGTTTAATGAACGTTCGAACTTCACTATGGCGGGCGCTCGCCCCGCTGGTTTTGGGCCTGCTAGCATTTTGGGCCTGAAAAGTCGGTAGTTTGCGTGGCCGGATCTGCGGATCCGGCCACGTTGTATTTTTCGCGGGTTCTTTTTATTTGTGATATTAAAGCCACCGTAGTAAAATAATAGTCTCATGCGTACCCTTGAAGGAGGTTTATGCAGACGACTCGCGTGCGACCCTCGGCCCCTCCGGTTTTTGTGCCGGAGGTAAAGCATCACTTTCCAACTAGCCAAGAAGAAAGGGCGAGTTTGGCGTGGGAATTGAATCCCGACCGCGTACTGGTCTCGGTACATGTAAGAGACGCCGGTTACGCTCCAGCCAATCTGCCCCCGCGCACTATGGGCGCATATTCGTACGCGCTTGATCCGCAAAGCTGGCAGGAAGGTTGGAATCATCTGCGCAAGCTGGGCGCAAGCTATCGTTTTACGCATAGCGGCGGCTGGCCGAGCAGCCTTTGGGCCTCGGTTGAGGAGAAAGGAATCAGGTTTTACCAGACTGGCGGCGCTCCAGCGCGTTTGCTGACCTGGGAAGAACTCGCCGTACTTAACCCGCCCAAGCCGTGATCCGAGAAGGCAGTGGGTGAGGCGGCGCCGTGCGCGCCGCCCGCCCCCACTAATTTATAAGTTATGACAAGAGAAGAAGCCTTACAACTTTTAGATAGTTACGTTGATAATAAAAATCTGAAAAATCATATGTTGGCAGTTGAGGCGGCTTGCCGGTTTTATGCCGTCAAATTTGGCGCGGCCGCCATAGGCTAGCCTCGCTCCATTTCAATGGAGCGGGAGGAAAAATGGGGCACGGCCGGTCTGTTGCATGATGCTGATTGGGAAAAGCATCCTGACAAACATCCCCAAGTGATAATTGATGATTTGCGAAAGCGCGGCGTTGACGAGGAAATTATCCATGCCATATCATGCCACGGCAATAATTTCGGCCTAGAGCGAAAATCTCAACTGGACCACGTGCTTTTTGCCTGCGATGAAATTACCGGCATGATTACCGCCACTGCCTTGGTCCGTCCGACTAAGCTTGAAGGCCTGGAAGTTAAGTCGGTCAAGAAAAAAATGAAGGATAAAGATTTCGCCGCAGGCGTTAACCGGGCCGATGTTGTCCAGGGTGCCGAAGAGCTAGGCATTTCGCTTGAAGAGCACATACAAAACGTTATTACCGCAATGCAAGAAGTAAAAGGCGACCTTGGTTTGTAGTTTTCTAAAATAAACCCTATAATATCGGGGAAAAAGGTCGGGAGGTAAAAAGTAAAAAATCTAGGATGGACACACATTACGTTTGTACGGGCGGTTGCGGCGCGGTTTCGGCTGTGCCGGGTACTTGCGGAGACGAAAGCTGCCCTATGTACAATATGGATTTCACGGAATGCGACTGTGAGGACGGCGGGCATGACAAAGCCGTCAAGGCCAAGTCTGCCGGTTCGGCTGATCCTTGGGATGATTTGGATAATGAAAAGGTGGAGGTTGATCCGGATGAAGTCGGCCAGTGGCAAAGCAAGTTTGGCAAGGAAGAGGATTATAACTAGCGGTTTTAAATAATCAATCCTGTATAACTTCCACGATTGCCTGTCCCGTAGTGTCCGCCCTGGGCGGACTACTACCGGGGTTCTCCAATCAATCTTGGGCTAAATAAAGTAATGCGGGAATAAAAAAAGAGTATATTAAAAACCTTGTTAACCTCGGGTCGAACACAAAACCCAAGATTATCGGGGTAAATATACAGGATGAATGCATTAAATGACACTTTTCGGTCGGCGGTTTTTATTGTCGGCCTGGTGATTATCTCAATTATTTTTTTGAGCATTGTTGGCGGCCTTTTGGTGCCCATTTTTTATGGTTTGGTTTTTGCCATTATTTTATCTCCGTTTTACAGAAGACTTTTGGAAAAGCTGCGCAACAAAAAAAGCCCCGCGGCTTTAATCGTAATTTTTTTAGCAGTGTTGATTCTGGTTTGCTTGTTTTATGTTTTCGGCAGCCTGCTGTTTAAGGATTCTCTTTTGCTCATAGATAATATCGCCGCCAAGGTGGACCAGGTTTCGCCCAAAACGGAAAATATCGGAGCGAGTATCAAGGAAATTTTGCCCA
Organism: Candidatus Doudnabacteria bacterium RIFCSPHIGHO2_02_FULL_46_11; assembly: GCA_001779955.1. Lineage (GTDB taxonomy): Bacteria > Patescibacteriota > Doudnabacteria > UBA920 > 2-02-FULL-46-11 > 2-02-FULL-46-11. Next base: position 6,899 of record MFES01000014.1, read on the forward strand.
GCATCATATCAGAGCGGATTGCTGAAATAAATTTGCGCGATCAGATTGTCGGGTACGCTCAAGGCATCGCCGGCGGATTCGTCAATTTTATCCAAAGCCTAGCCGGAAATTTGGTCAAGATGATTGCCCTGGCTTTGATTACTTTTTATTCCACTTTCTACTTTTTAAAGAACGGACGGGAATGGTTATCGAGGGCCGTTAAACTGGCGCCCTTGCCCGAGGGCGACGGCTGGCTTTTAAGCTCGCGTTTCATAGTCATGGTACGCACTTCTTTAAAGATGATTTTTGTGATGGGTGCCATTCAGGGCGTATTGGGCGGTCTGATTTTCTGGATCTTGGGTATTACCGCGCCGTTTTTTTGGGGTTTGATATTTGCCCTGGCTTCGCTTATCCCGGGGCTTGGCCACCAGATTGTTTGGGTGCCGACCGCCATCATACTTTTGATTTTAGGCAGTCCGGTTAAGGCGGTAATTTTGGTCCTTTACGGATTATTCATACTTGGCCTGTCCGATGATTTATTGAGGCCGTATCTTATCGGCCGCTCGGTTGCCATTCACCCCTTTGTTATTCTGATTGCCACAGTCGGCGGCATTGCCACGCTTGGCTTTAAAGGACTTATTATCGGCCCGGTGGTTGCGTCATTGCTTATGGCCATGTTGGCTTTGTACGAAAAACGCTACTCAACTTAATTGAGGAGTAAGCCACAGTATAAAAATCGGCAAGCTGTTATTATCACAAACCCCTCCGACCGGAGGGGTTTGTGATATGATTATAAGAGTATAAATTACTTGTGTGTATTACAAGCCAAAAATCTTTTTTAATTCGATATCTCGGCCCAAATAAACTCCTTCAAAGATGGAAACGAATGGCTTAACATGGTGCATAGAGCAGAGCGCGGCAATTTCTTCAGCGCAGGGATAAGGGTATGCCCAGACACTTTTTTGTACTTGAGTAAATCCCAAATTTTTAAGGTGATCACGGAAATGTCGCCTTTTTTGCTGTTCTTTTTCCGGCACGTCAAAAATTACTAGTCGCCATTTTTTATCCCATTTTATCGGTTTGTTAACTTGGATATTTTTTTGTCGCAATCCCTTCAAGTAATTTTTACCTTTAGCGGTAATAGCGATTTGTATTTTTGGCCCTTTGCGAATTTTCACCAGACCGCGTTCGTCTAGACGTTTGAGTGTTTGATTATAGTGATGCGGCCGCATACCTTTACCCCACACGCCAAGCGCGTTATAGAGCATCTCCGTTTCCTGATAGGTGAGAGGCGCGGTGTAACTTTTAGCAATATCCAGCAGTTTTTCCAGTATTAGTCTTGGAAGTTTTTTGCGTTTCTCTTTTGATTTTGGCATTTGGCTTTTATTATATCACAAAGACCTCCGATCAGACATAAATGTGATATTAAAACCCTGACGTTTAGCGCCATTTAAGAAAACCACCCGTAAGGGTGGTTTTAGTTTTATTCTCGGTCAGGAGCTGGCAGGACTGTCGATTCTTCCGGATCAACGCTTTCGGCGCTACCGATGGATGAACCGGAAGATCCTGTACCGCCGTTACCTTCAACCGGCATTGGCATTGGTTTTTCAAGAATTTGGTACGGGTTTTCTTCAAAGAAGTTTCCGTCAATGGCCGGAACAATTGTACCGTAGGAGAGGGTGTTGCCGTTTTGGTCAACATAATTGCCGGTGAAAGCGTAAACCGGAATAAGGTAGCTTTCAGGCGTGTTGCTGCCGGAATTGTATTTGTACTGCTGCAAGTAACCGAGCTCAATCTTATCAAGGTGAACATCGATTTTAGGCCGGCGAGCCTCCTGTTCAGGAGTTAACTGCGAGTCCCAGTATCCCCAAAGCGGGTTAATGCCGCCGCGT
>MFES01000014.1:8806-12280 GCA_001779955.1 Candidatus Doudnabacteria bacterium RIFCSPHIGHO2_02_FULL_46_11
GGTAAAGCGACTGGTCGCGGTTCGATTGCCAGCGGCCGCTTAAACCGTCCGCTCTTTTTTGGGCAATATTAACGTTTACTGAAATTCCAGGATCCGGCGCTCCGTTCCAACCAACCAGAGGCATGTTATCAATTGTCATTGGGTAGCCGACGGTTATTTGGTAGGGAGCAATTATGGAAGCGGCGTCTACCTCTACGCCCAAGGCCGGGCGCATATAGTAGTATTCCCGCCAAGTGTTATCGACGTAGGGTTCACCGAATTGTGAGCGGTCTATGCCCTGCTCGTCGACAAACTGATTGGCAATGCGAATGATTTCATCATCGCTGGGGATGTCGCTTGGCGGAATAGGCATGTACATATCGTTGAAACTACCCCACATTGAATATCGTCCGAATTGGTCAATATTGAAGTGATAAGGGGAGTTAGGTAGGGTGAAAGATAAATTTTCAATGTTGGCCGAAGCGTAGCGCCTTAAGAAATTGATTTGCGTGGCATTAGTAATAAAATCCAGGAAATCTCGGTCAGCCAGGAGCCCGCGTTCGCGGTAAACCAGCATCTCGTTTTCTACCTCGGGCAATGCGGCGTTGATATTATATGTGACTACAGGCGGCAAGTATTCGCCGTCCGGCGGCACGGGCATAATGGCGATTTTGACATCGCTTGGCGCGGCGGCCGTATCGGCTTTGCCTTCAAGCGCAACCGGCGCATTTATTCCTCCTCCGCCGCCTGAGCCGCGCCCTTCGGTTTGAGCCAAAGAAGGCAATTGTCCAAAACCTTGGTGACTGGCTACTTTGTTGGATGAAATATTTAGGGGTGAAACATTTGATTGGACAATGACTGCGAGCACGGCTACGGCGGCGACAGTCGCCAGTCCGGCCAGAATTTTGCTACTAAAAATATTGGGCATAAATGATTTCCTTTCTGTTTTAGAGGATTGAGCAAGACTAAGCAGACGATTACGTAAGCTGTCGCGGAATTCATCCGAGGGAACGGCTTCGTTTTTTAATATTTTTTGCAAATCTTCTTCATTATTGATTGGTTGGGACATTTGTTGTTCCTTCCTTATGGCTGCTCATTTGAATAAGTTTTTGCACAGCGCGGTGATGCGCGGTGCGAGCGGCCTGTTCTGTAATGTTTAAAACCATACCTATTTGTGCAAAAGATAAATCGTCAGTATTGCGGAGCATAACAACTTCGCGGTCGCGTTCCGGCAAATCATTCAACATTTTAGTAAGCTTCGCGCGGGCCAGGGCAAGTTCAGCATCCCGAGCGGGGTTATCGTTGCCGGCAATGTCGAAATTTTCGGCTATAGGCAGGGTGGGCACCTTGCGATAGTTATTGACCAGTATATTGTGGGCAATGGTAAAAAGCCATGGGCCGAAAGAATTAACTTTGGCCTCGTATCTTTCAAAAGCCTTGAAGGCTTGAAGAAAAGTTTGCGAGGTTAGGTCTTCGGCGGTTTGCGTATGCGAGACGCGCGCGACAAAGTATCTATACACATTGGTCAGGTATTTGTCATAGAGTCCGGTGAAAGCTTCCGGATTATGTTTGGCCTCGCTGATAAGTGTAAGGTCGTCGCTTAATTCGTAAGCGTTTCCATTTTGGTTTTCAGCGTTCATATGGCTTAATTGTACCACAGTACGGGGGCTTCATATTAAATAACAAAAGGAAAACAAATATGTTACAATAAAGGTATCTGCCCGCACACCAATAATTTATTTTCAATAACTTTGGCGTGCGGACTAATCCTCACACCTAACTTAAGTTAAGGTGTGAGGGGAAACAAAAAATGTCGGAAAATGCGGCCTCTAATACTTCTCCTGTCTTGATAGGAGAGGTAGGCCTAACTACTGGCGAAGCGCGCAAGCTACTCGAACAGCTAGGCGAAAATTCGCTGAAAACAAAAGCCAATCTTTCAGCGGTAAAACTGTTTTTAAAACAATTTATGTCGCCGCTGGTTTTGATTTTGCTCGTCGCCGCGGCCGTGACTTATACCGCCGGTCTTTCGACCGACTATTATCTGATCTTAGGCATACTTTTACTCAATGCCGTGCTTGGCTTTTCCCAGGAATACAAAGCCGAAAAAGCCTTGGAAGCTCTGAAAAAAGTTACAGTCTCGAAAACACGGGTCATTCGCGACGGAATTGAGCAGGAAGTGCCAAACAAGGATTTGGTTCCCGGCGACTTGATAGTGGTAGCGGCCGGACAAGCGGTGCCGGCCGACGCCAAAATTTTACAAGAGTACAGTTTGGAAGTTAATGAGTCGGCCTTAACCGGCGAGTCTTTGCCGGTTTTAAAAAGCGGCAGCGATGATACTAACCGTATTGCCATGGGCACGATGATAACCTCGGGTACAGCCCGGGCAGTTGTGGAATTTACCGGGCAGGCTTCGCGTTTCGGCCAGATTGCCGAAAAGCTTAGTGCGGTTAAAGATGAGCCAACCCCCTTTGAGCGAATGGTTATCAGGCTTTCCAAGGTTTTGGGTCTTATCGCCATTGGCGCCGCAGCTTTGGTTTATTTTGTCGGTGTGTATAAGGGCTTGCCTGGCGGCGAGATATTCTTGGTAGCCGCTTCATTGGCCGTGGCCGCCGTACCCGAAGGCTTGCCGGCTATTGTCGGTTTGGCTTTGGCCTTGGGCGTGCAGCGCATGGCCAGGAAGCGGGCGATTGTGCGGAAGATGTCGGCCGTAGAAGCTCTCGGCGCGGTTACGGTAATTTGTACCGATAAAACCGGTACGCTTACCTCCGGGCAAATGAAGGCGCGCCTCATCCAGGCCGAGGGAAAGCTTATTAATTTAAATTCGTTCAAATCGCACCATTTTCACGGGGCGGTAAGAGAAATTCTGGAGGGTTCGGTCTTGGCTAATAACGCCGGGCTAATTCTTAAGGACGGCGCAAACGATTATGACATCATTGGCACGCCGACTGACGGCGCGCTTCTCATTATGGCGGCCAAACTCGGGTTTTACCAGCAAATAAAAGATTCAGGCAAACTTATTGAGGAATTTCCTTTTGACAAAAAACGAAAACTAATTTCGGCTGTCATAAAAGTTCATTCGGAGACAAAAGCCTTGGTGCGCGGCGCGCCGGAACTGATTTTGGCGTGCTGCCGGGGTTTGGTAAGCGACGGCCGCGTGCAAAAAATGAGCGACGAAAAAAGGCTGGAGTTGAAATCGGAAATTGAGGGTTACGCCGCCAAGGGCTATCGCGTCATCGGTTTTGCTTCAAAGCCTTTAAGCCGGCCAGGCGATGATTTTAGCCGAGATGAGGCAGAGACCGATTTGAATTATTTGGGTTTTGTGGCCATAACCGATCCGCCGAGGCCCGAAGTTCGCGAGTCTCTGCAGAGAAGCCGGATGGCCGGCGTCAAAACCATAATGCTGACTGGCGACAATCTGCTTACGGCCAGGGCCATAGGGGCAGAAATTGGGTTTTTGGAAGAAAACGATGAAACGGCCGAAGGTTTGCAGATAGA
>MFES01000015.1 GCA_001779955.1 Candidatus Doudnabacteria bacterium RIFCSPHIGHO2_02_FULL_46_11
ACTTGTATCCGACGAAGCAGTGCCAAGGTTGTCATTGCTAATACTCCAGGCGACTTCAGACGTAGACGCAATGTTCGTGCTCCAGATTATGTTAAGCGAACTGCTTGTGGCCGTAACATTAACGTTGCTGATTACCGGTTTGGTAAAAGTGTCGAAGGGTCCGCTGTTGTTGAACTTAAGATTTATTTCGTTCACGCCGCAAACGCCCTGGCTGGTGCGGGCAAACGCCTTTAAAGTATGCCAACCGTCGGCCATTGCGGCCGTGTGCAGGGAGCCTTTGTACGGCGCCACACTTGCCGTAGTTATGGGAGTAACCCCGTCTAATACGTAAGAAACGGAAACAATGGATGAGCCGGACGGCGCAAAAGCCGTGGCCTCAATATCGATTATCCCGGAAAGTTGTGACGAAGCCGCGGGTTTGGTGATGCGCACTTCGGCGGCAGTGCTGTTGTAAGCACTGCATGATATGGAAGTATTGCTTCCGTTGTCTATTTTCACGGAGAGCTCAACCGGTTCGCTGCAAATTCCGTTATCGAGCAAGGCATAGGCGCGCAAAACATAATCGCCATTCTGATATTTGAGCGTATCTAAAACTGCTGAATAAGGACTGGCGGAAACTTCCTTAAAAATCTGGTTTGAGAGCATGAAAGCCACGTTTTTCACGGCCCGGCCGCTTGTGTTATTGAGCCTGGCTTCGATGGCCGCGTTTCCTGACATTGGAATATTGGGGTTTACCGGTTTAACCAGGCTGACCGTAACCCGCGAATCGGTAGAAATACAGCTTGTCGGCAGGCTGCGGTTGTTGATGCTGATTTTTACCGCGTGTTCGCCCGTATCCGAGGTCGAACTGCAAACAGGCTGGCCGTTCTCTACCCCTTGAGCCACCGCCTTCACAATATAATTCCCGTTGCGGTAATTATTGGTATAAAGCGTGGCGGCAAAAGGCGGACTGGCGGCGGTAAAAATAGTTTCTGTGGCGCTGCCCTCGGCCTTAATAAGGTAGTAAACGGTTTGCGCCGCACCGCTCGCTTCAACCGTCAGCGGCACAGCCCCGGAAACGGTCGAATCGGCGCCGGGATTTGTGAGCCTCACCCTCAAGTTTGGGCTTACCGTTGTGCAGGTAAGTCCCCCCGGTCCACCTGTTCCACCGCCTGGGCCTGTTCCCCCGGTACCCGGTCCACCCGTTCCCCCTGAACCGGAACCAAAGTCACGGTTATTGAATTTAACGTTTATTTTTGTCTGGGTTGTATTAACACCGTCTGAAGCGACCAACCCCAAAGAATAATCACCATCGAAAAATTCATCTGTGTCTAGGAGGAAACAAGATTTGAAGTCTTTATTTTTTTCCGCCACAGGATTGTCATTGACCAACAAAACCAGAGAAGCCAAATCGTTTTCCGAGACATCGGCGCAAATCGCCTGCACTCCTGAAAACACGGCCCCCTCGCGGGGACTAAGAAACGAAACGGTGGGCGGAACATTGTCGATAAGCGGCTGAACGGTAATGTTGCCGGATAAAAGCAGAGAGCCGTCGCGGTCAACACTTGAAGCCAAGAGATGATAAGTCAGCGAGCTGTCGAGGTCGCGCAAAATTACCTGATGGTCAACTTTGTATAAGTTGGGATGAAGGCTTTCCTGGTCATCAGTAAAAAAACCGTACCTATCGCTTGTCCCATAATCCACGCGGCCGTCGGTCGGGCGATCCAAGCTCCATTCCACGACTATCGTGCCATTGCCCGGCCTGAAGACTTGCGGTATGAAATCGGGATTTGTTTTGCCGACCAAAGGCAAATTACCCCGCTCGTCGCCAGGAACTTGGCTGACGTTGTCACTTCCCGAACGGATTATAAGTACGGTGATGAACCCGGCGACAAGAAATAAAAAAGCCGCTCCAGCAATTAAAACTTTTCTGCGGTCAGAAAAGAAATCGCTGAACCAGGCTTTTAATCTCTGTAAGCGGCTTTCCTCAAAAGAGCTGTAATCTAAGGCATAATCCGGTGTTTCGACCGGATTATTGCTCTCTGGAGGCACGGGAATTTTATTTTCAGGAGTTTGATTTAACTGATTTTCAGGATCAGCCATACTTTTGCTTTTTCTTTGATTTGTTTCCGTTTAAGTGCTGTTCTATATAAAAAATTATAGCATATTTGCCCCTCAAAAGTAAAATTCCGGGCCTAACAAATAACCACAGGTCAGACCTGTGGTGAAATTTCGGTTCTCATTCGGTTTTTATTAGTTTGACAAGCAAATTACATAAAAACAGCACACTAGATTGCGATCGCAGGTGAGTGTGTTATTAGTTGGCCGGAAAAATTTTTAAAATATGTTCTCACTTCAGCTGATTATAAAATTGGATCCATTCGGCAAGCAATAATTCCTGCGGGCGCGCATTTTCGGAAAGCCCAGTCTGCTCCAAAGCCTTTAAAATTTGCTCGCGTGGTACCTTAAGCGCCGCGGAAAGAGTATTGGTGATTTTTTTACGCTTGCCGGAAAAGGCAAATTTTAAAATTCTGAAAAAGCTCCTTTGCTCCCCCGCCGGAACCATATCTTTTTTATGCTTTTTTAAAGTTATGACGGCTGAATCGACATTGGGAGCCGGATCAAAATCTTCACGCGGCACAAAAAATACTTTTTGAGGTTCTGCAAAAACTTGGCTGGCCAGCTGCAACAAATTTCCCGAACCTTTTGGCCCGGTCAGCCTGTCCGCCACCTCGTTTTGAATCATTAAAACCGAAAGCGAGGGCGGATTTTGCGAAGTTAAAAGCCAAGGGATTAGTTGTCCGGTCAAATAATAAGGAATGTTCGCCACAACTTTATAATTTTTAGGCATTAAGCCAAGATGAAAATTACGAATGTCCCCCAGCGATAATTCAAAATTATCGGAATCTTTAAACTTTTTTTTAAGCTTATGGTGCAGTTCCCCGTCTTTTTCAACCGCCACCACCGTACCGGCTGCTTTTAATAATTCGGCAGTAAGTATGCCCCTGCCCGGGCCTACTTCTAAAACCGTATCTTTTTTAGATAAATCGGCGGCGGTGATAATTTTATCTATCGCCTCATGGTTGGTTAAAAAATGTTGTCCAAGTTTTGGGGTAGGCATAAATTTAAAACAAGGTTGAATTTTTCTCTATTTCCTCACGGCAAGTCTGCCGGTTAAAAAACTTTAAACTTTTACACAATCCCTTGGCTGGTTCCAGACTTCCGTAATGGTTAATATATAAGCTTACCAAGCCACTTATGCAAGGAACGTTTTGCGAGGACTCCCCGTTTCCGCATACGATCTCTACCAGGTTCGGATTATTAATATTTTCCTTTATGGCCTGAGTACCCAGGCCCCGTGCGCATATATTTTCATAACCCTTTTCGGCATCAAGACACCATGCCAGTGCATCCGCGTAATCATTTTTATGAATGTTTAAATAATAAACCGGGGAGTATATATAGCAATCCCGTTTATGCCGGTCGGCTTGGTTGGGACAGGGATAAAAAGGATCTGCCTCATTTAGAAATTTTGATTTATGCAAATCTTGATCAGAATTAAAATTTTCCATAAAAACACCACTTATGCACGAGTTAGAGGCAAAGAAATCGGGGTAGCCTTCGCAAAGCTCTAATGATTTCGGAAGATCATTTAACGTATAATACATAACCCCGTGACCTATCCCGTGATAACATTCCCAGCTTACGAATTTCCCCAAGGGATAGGGTTCGCAAATATTACGCATATCAGTAAAAACATCCTTGGATTCGGAAAAATGAGCTTCAATCACGCCATGCAAGTAACCGGAATTACAGACCTCATCTTTGTATTTAATAGCCTCCCCAAAGTCTTTATATTTTTCATAAGCCGCGTGACCTATCTCATGCACGAGAACATGACAAGAACGGAGAAGCGCATTATCTGTCTTGATTCGCTCTCGCACCTCTGTCAATGCGAATCTTGGATCATTTTCATCAGTCAGTGCCAGCAATTCTGATTTAACCGTCAAGTATTCATCTTGAGATAATTCGGTGGATTCCTCAACCTGAACCGAATGAGCTGCAAAAAACACCTTAGTATATTTCTCTATTACTGTATAGCCTCCCCAACTTAGTAAAACTAAGATTGTAATTACAATAAATAATTTATTATTCGTTGTTGTAAAAATTTCTCTAAATTTTTGTGCCATTAGTTTCGCCTTTCTAATAACTCCTCGGGAATGGCTCTCAATATGCGCGAGGGCTTTAGCGAATAGCTTGAACCAAAAATACGCCGGCCGTAGGCATTGATGAGATACAAATTTTTTCGGGCGCGGGTCATTCCCACGTAAGCTAAGCGTATTTCTTCATTAATATCGGCACCGGGCTCAAGGCTTTTCATATGAGGCAGTAAGCCTTCTTCCAAACCTACCATAAATACCGTTTCGTATTCCAGGCCCTTGGCCTGATGCAAGGTCATTAACGTTGCCCCGCTTTTATTGCCGACCTCATCGGCCTCGGAATAAAGGGCAATTTCTTCCAAAAGGGCGGTTAAGCCCTCTGGCCAAGGGTTGTTGGCAAAACGTCCGGCCACCGTGAAAAGCTCGCGAACGTTTGACCACCTGTCTTCTCCTTCGCTCGTACCATCTCGGTAATAATCCTCGAGGTCAAACTTTTTAACAATTAAATTAATAATATCAATAATACTCAAGTCCGCAGCGGTTTTTCTAATGCTCGCCAGCTTATTTGAAAAATTTTCCCAGGAATTGCGGGCCCGGGTGGAAAGTTTTCCCGCATCATTCATTCTAATCAATTCAAAAGATTTGTCGCCAATGCCGCGCGGCGGAATATTAATCGCCCGCGATAAGCTTAATGTATCTTTTTCATTTAAAATCAGCCGCAAAAAACTTAAAATGTCTTTTATTTCTTTTCTTTCATAAAACCGCACGGCCCCCACCAAATGATAGGGTATGCCAAACTGTAAAAAAACCTCTTCCAGCGCCCGCGACTGCGCGTTAGTGCGGTACAAAACAACGATTTTTTTAAGATTGGAAAGATCCAACTCATGGGACAATGGTGCGGTTTTTATCCGCTTGTCATTAGGTATGCCGTATTTCGTATTACGTATTAGGTTATCGAAAAAAGGTGTTTCACTCTCTTCAAAAAAATCAGGCTCCAGTTCATAGGTCGGTTCGTCGCTGTTTGCTTTTTCTGACGCAATCTTAAGAATTTCCATGGCCACGAACATGCCCTCGGCTGTTTCATCAACGGCCGTATGATGGATTATTTTTGCGCCGCCCGTATTTTTCGTCCAAAGATTCTTTTCCTTTTGCTCGCGAGAAAGTTTAATTACTTCATTGGCGGCATTCAAAATATTTTGGGTTGAACGATAATTTTCATCCAAGGTAACAACTGTCGCTTCCGGAAAATCTTTTTCAAAATCTAAAATATTTTTGTAATTGGCCCCGCGGAAGCCGTAGATGCTTTGAGCGTCGTCGCCTACGGCAAAAATGTTTGAGATAGAGGTCAGACCTCTTTCTGCCGAGGTCTGACCTCGGGTAACTAGTAGCTTAATTAATTTGTATTGGATATTATTCGTATCCTGATATTCATCTACCAGAACATAGGGCCAGGTAGTCCGATACTTGCTTAAAATTCTAGGATGCTCCTGAAAAAGCCTCACGGTCTGCAAAAGCAGGTCGTCAAAATCCAAGGCATTAACTTCCTCAAGAAGCTTTTGGTAAGACTGATAAATTTCCACAAAAGTCTGGTCTTCCACGGCCTCAAGAGCAACTTGATGATTTTTTATGGAAGAAATTATCGAACGGGCGTAGTTGGGACTGATTTCGCGTTCGATATCGAAGTTCTCGAGTATTTGCTTTACGGCGCGCAAACTATCATCGCTGTCAAAAATAGTAAAGTTTGAATTATAGGGCGGGATTTTGTTTATTTCTCTTCTTAAAATTCGCACACACACGCTGTGAAAAGTACCCATCATAACACTTGTTGACGGCCGTCCAAAGTTGTTATAACTGTGGTTACTGTTATCGTCATTGTCATTGTTAAATTTTCGGAGTAAATTTTCAACTCTGTCTTTCATTTCTGTAGCGGCCTTGTTGGTAAAAGTCACGGCCAAAATTTCATTGGCTTTGTAAGTTTTGGTGGAAATTAAATAGGCAATGCGGTAAGTTAGAGCCCGCGTTTTGCCGCTGCCTGCGCCGGCCAAGACTAAAACCGGCCCCAGGGGCGCGGTAACGGCTTTCAACTGTTGTTCGTTTAGGTCTTTAAGAAAATCCATCCTAATATCGGGGGAGGTTATACGGGATCCACAATTAATTAATTTTACCATAAAATGGCTATATTCGCTACCCCTAAAGCAGGCCTTTACTAAAGGCAAAAAGGCTGATTATCAACAAAAAACAGAGTAAAGGTGGTTGAATTAAGTGGTGTTATTTGATAATATATTCAGGTATTAAAAAAGGTCTTTTAAGACTTAATTCGACTCTTTTTCTCAAAACCTCATCCACCTTGCTTTTAAGGTTTAGACGAAGAGTTGAAAACCGAAGTACCCATATCTCCTTTATACAATCTTTGGGCCGGCGCGCATTTTTCTTGTTAAGAAAAGCAAGCCAGCTCCTCAACCTTGGCATCAACCTAATCGCTCTCATTGTTGCTAAGGCAATCGCAAAAACAAAACAAACCTTCAACCTGCTAAATCCCTTACTCTCACCGGTTACCGTGAGGGCTAAACGTTTTTATATCCCGGTTGCCAAAATTAAAACCGAACTTTTGATAATTTTAATTTTAATTATAGGCGTCGGCTTCTCCCAAGCCGGCTTTTTCACGGACAAATTGATAAGCTCCGCCAATAGCAGCGACGCATTTCGACTAATCAACCGATT
>MFES01000016.1:0-517 GCA_001779955.1 Candidatus Doudnabacteria bacterium RIFCSPHIGHO2_02_FULL_46_11
CACCGCTTGATCCCCAATGTGATGACGGCATTGATAATACCGATCCCGAAGATACCTTGATTGACATGAGTGACCCTGGCTGCGCCGGGCCTGGTGATAACGACGAAACTGATATTGGCGAACCGGATGCCACAATCAACGTTACCGTAGTAGGCGGGGGGCCTGCTACCTGGGTCATTGAATTTGGGGGCTATACCGCCTCAAGCAATGTTGTGCCTGCATCTGCGGGCGGCACTTCTTATATTATTGATGCCACGCCCGGGGCCGGATATGTAGTTACAGACGTGGCGGCCTGCCAGGATGGCATAAATCATACGAGCTGCACCTCTAACACTAACAGCCTGGTTGTTTTCCCCGACAATGTGAAAAGCTTTAAGATTACCGTGGACGAGATTGGTTCAACTCAGTGCAGTGACGGCATTGATAATACCGATCCCGAAGACACTTTGGTTGACATGAGCGACCCTGGCTGTGCCGGGCCTGGTGATAACGATGAAACTGATCCACCGCTTGATCC
>MFES01000016.1:570-11989 GCA_001779955.1 Candidatus Doudnabacteria bacterium RIFCSPHIGHO2_02_FULL_46_11
GCTTGATCCCCAATGTGATGACGGCATTGATAATACCGATCCCGAAGATACCCTGGTTGATATGCTCGACCCTGGCTGTGCCGGGCCTGGCGATAACGATGAAACTGATATTGGTTCAACCGAATGCAGCGATGGTATTGATAATGCCGATCCCGAAGACACTTTGGTTGACATGAACGACCCTGGCTGTGCAGGGCCTGGTGATAACGATGAAACTGATCCGCCACCGACAGGAACAGCGATCATTAAGGTATCAGAGGTAAATGGGGCTGGAAGCTGGGCAATAAACCCGGGGAATCATACTGGAACTAATAATAGTGTCCCGGCAAGTGCGGGCGGCACGACATATTTTATTACTGTTGATCCGCCAATCGGGCTCGACTATTTTGTAAAAGCATGCGAAAACGGTCTTAACAACACTATTTGCAATGGCGAGATCAATGACCCTGACTCTGATTTAATGGTTACACCTGATAGCACCAAGAGTTTTGTTATTACTTACACCTGGACTGGCGGGGAATGTGACAATGGTTTAGATGATGACGGCGACGGCCCGATAGATATGGCTGATCCTGATTGCGAAAGTCCGCTAGATCCAATTGAGGCACCCACCTATTGTAGCGATGGAGTGGATAACGGCGTCCTAGGTAATGACGGTGATGGTTTAGTAGATTTAGCTGATCCCGGCTGTACAGATGAGAATGATAACGACGAGCATCCTTTTAATAGTAGCGCACAGGCTGTAATTAATGTTTCCTATAGTGGCGGTAATGGTATTTGGAGTATTAATCCGGGGGATCATACCGCTAGTAGCAATACGGTTAGTGCCAGTGATAGCGGAAGTTCTTATATAATTACCGTTGATCCTGGTCCGGGATATAATTTTTCTGTTGCTGCATGCCAAAATGGCACTAATAATACCTCATGCACAAATAATCTTAGCAGTTTGGTTGTTTTCTCTAACAACATTAAAAGTTTTGTGATTACTTTTGAACCAAGCAGCGTTACCCAGTGTAGCGACAACATAGACAACGACAGAGACAATCTAACTGACCTAAACGATCCGGGTTGCAATAATGACCCCAATGACGACGATGAAACTGATCCGCCAATTGTTGATCCATTCCGTTGTAGTGACGGTATTGATAATGACAGCGACGGCTTAATTGATTTTCCCCAAGACCCGGGCTGTACGGCACCGACTGATAATGATGAATATAATATTTTTCTCCCCCCCCCGCCGCCTCCACCCCCGGGCTCTTACCAATGCAATGACTTTTTAGACAACGACGACGATAACCTGGTTGATATGGACGATACGGGCTGCTCCGAGCCGACTGATGATATAGAAGCTAATATTTACCCACCCCCGTCAGCGCAATGTAGTGACGGTATTGATAATGACAGCGACGGCTTAATTGACCACCCGGCTGACTTGGGCTGTGCAAGCCCTTGGGATAATAATGAAAATAACGGCCGGCCTCCTGAAGAATATGTTGCCACCATCAATGTTACGGTTAACGGCGGCGATCATGGTAGTTGGCTGATAATGCCTGACAATCATACGGGTACCAGTAACACGGTTTGGGCTCCAGGCAACTATATTATTACGGTTTTTAATGATTCCGGTTATACCAGCATGACCGCGGCCTGCCAAGGACCGGGCGATACTTTTTGTACTGATGATATTAGCGCCCTGGATATAAGCGGGGAAGAGGTTAAGAGTTTCATCATTACCTTCAGTTCTAATACGTTATTAGAAGACCCGGATATTTCTGCATCGTCCAATGCTTGCCTGCAAGTTAGCGTAAATCTTTCTGACGCCTCAAGCCCGCAAGTGGCCGACTCTTTCCGCCTGTGGCGCGATATTAACAGCGGTTTTACCAGTCCGGTTGATCTCGGTTCACATCCCGGCCCTAGTACCATAGTTTTAGATTCGGTTGCTGCCGGCGGCACTTATTATTACCGCGCACAGTCAGTTGTTATCTCTCCTTATCAGGAGTCGGGATATTCTGACTCGAGCGCGGTGAGCGTGGAGAACTGCGATGCCAATGTGGTTTCATCCGTAAGAATCGTTTCTATTAAACGCGGCAATCAGACCATTGTTTATAATGACGGCAGCGGCGGAGGCTTAAGGTCCCGCGTTTACAACGGCGATGAGTTAACCTTGGATATTTCCTTAAATAATGTCGGCGGCTTGGGGGCCGAGGATATAAGTATCACCAACAATTACAGCAGTAACCTTCAGGTTATCGATTTTTCCTGCAGTGGCTGTGCCTCCGCACCCCAAGCGCCTTTCCCATCCGGAAACAGCGGCAGTTTGGGTGATTTGCCGCCGGATAGTACCTGGGTGGTTACCATGCGCATTGCCGTCAACAGCAACCGCGGCGGCATAAGCAGTTTAGACAGAATAGATAGTTGGGGAAGCGTGCTTTATACTGAAGAGGGGGGCAGTGATGAAGAAACTACTTACCGTTTAGGCCCGTTGGTCATGTATCTTTCCGGTTCGCAATCTACGCAATTCCAGGAACAAGCCCCAAGATAAAAAAATTATGGTATAATTAAATAAATCATCAAGAAAGGAAAAACTAAAAATTTCGTTAACCTCGGGTCAAATTAAAACCCAAGATTATAGAGGTAATTATACGGGATGGAACAAGGAATGTTCAAAAAAATATTAATACTCGTGCTGATTATTGCCGCCCTTGTTGTCGGCGCGTACTTGATAGCCAATCAGTTCGGTTCAAAAATCGACTCGCCGCAGGGCAGCGCCGCTGACGGCGTTAAGATAGAGCAGGTTGACTTGGTCAACACCTTAACTCCGCAAGAGAGATTGCCCAAGGGTTTTCCTTCAGACGTGCCGGTTGAGACGGCAAGCGTAACCCAGAGTTTCAGCGCTGATTATAATGAGCGAAACGTAAAGCAAAGTTCGCTGACCTATTTATCGGAGAAAAGTTTTGACGAAAAGTACCAGGAGTACAAAACTTTTATGGACCGAAACGATTATACCTACAAGGAAAGCGGGCCTAATTTGACGGTCAGGGCGCTTTCGGGCAAAAAAAATAACGCCGATTTAGTGGTCGTGGTTAGTGACAAAGGCGATAAAGTTCAGGTTCAGATTTCTTACGTGGAAAGATAGATTTACTTATTTCAGGTCAGACCTCGGCAGACGGAGGTCTGACCTGTGCTCATGACTTTAGGATTGCTACGCGACGCGTCGGGCAGTGAAATTTATCTCTACTACACGATCGAATCCGGCGTAGTCTTTTTTTATTTTTATTTTTGCTTGGGGTAAATATTTTTTCACCAAATTTGTTATGGCCCGGCCTTGTTTATAGCCGATTTCTAAAATTATATAATCTCCGTTTTGCCTAATTTGCGCGTACTGCTTGAGCAGTTTTTCGATTAGTTCGAGGCCCGCTTTGCCGCCGGCGAGCGCAAGTCTCGGCTCATATTTGAGATGACTTTTTGTAGCTTCGCTTGAAGTTAAATAGGGCAGATTGGCGGTGATTAACCAAGGATGGGGGAGCCGGGCCTCAATTATCGGATCGAGTAGGTTACCGCGCAAAAGTTTTATTTTCACTTTATTGCGCCTTGCGTTAATTCTTGATACCTTGAGCGCTTCGTTAGAAATGTCGGTTCCGAAAATTTTTGATTTTTGATTTTTGATTTTTGATTTTTTTTCTATTGCCTTGGCGATTGAAATGGCGATCGCGCCCGAGCCTGTGCCGATGTCAATTACAGACCGTATTCCGTATTTAGTATTACGAATTACGGCTAGAGTTTCCTGCACTAAAATTTCGGTGTCCGGGCGGGGGATTAAAACATC
Source organism: Candidatus Doudnabacteria bacterium RIFCSPHIGHO2_02_FULL_46_11 (assembly GCA_001779955.1). GTDB lineage: Bacteria > Patescibacteriota > Doudnabacteria > UBA920 > 2-02-FULL-46-11 > 2-02-FULL-46-11. The sequence continues at coordinate 4,400 of MFES01000016.1, forward strand.
CGGCGTTACCTTAAAGTCTAGCCCGTAAAAATTAATTTTTCCGAGAATGTAAGCCATCGGTTCTTTTCTTTGCCGCCGCTTTAGGAGTCGTTTGAAAATTGAAAATTGAAATTTGAAAATTGTTTTATTGGGGTGGGCATAAAGAAAAGACCTGCCTTTTTTTAGAACTTGACCGAGGAGCAGGTCTGTTTCGAACTCCGGGTTTAAAACAATATTTTGGAGTTTACGGTAACCCAGTACCTGTATTTCTTTTATCGTCAATGTTATGGACATAAGCTTCAAACTTCAACACTCAAACTTCAATAAAATTCCAAGCCCCAAGTCTCAAATTTTTAAGTTTGGATTTTGAAGTTTTGTTGAAGGTTGGAGTTTGATGCTTGAGGGTTTAAGAATTTTCTAATTCTTTTAGCTTTTCTTGTTCCTCGAGATCTTTCAGCTGTGAAATGATTTCCTCAATATCACCGTCCATTCTGGATTCGATTTGGTGAAAATTTTCATTAAGCCTATGGTCCGTAATGCGGTCTTGCGGGAAATTGTAGGTTCTAATTTTGTCGCTTCTTTCCGCGCCTTTGATTTGGCTTTGCCTGGTCTGTCGCAATTGTTTATCGCGCTCCTCGGTGTAATGCGCAGCCACACGGGCAAGCAAAACGCGCCAGGCTTTTTCGCGGTTCTGGGCCTGCGAGCGTTCATCTTGGCACTGGGCGGTGATGCCCGTAGGTAGGTGGACCATTCTGATGGCCGAATAGGTGGTGTTTACGCTTTGTCCGCCGTGGCCGCTTGAGGTGGTTGCTTCCATTTTTACGTCTTTCGGATCAAGATTAAACGCCTTTTCGTCCACCATTGGCAGTACGGCCACGCTTGCGGTTGAAGTGTGGACGCGTCCGCTTTTTTCCGTATTCGGCACTCTTTGCACGCGGTGCACGCCGCCTTCGTATCTAAGCTTTCCGTAGGCGCCGTCGCCCTTAACTTCAATGATGGCTTCCTTAAGCCCACCAAGCTCGGATCGGCTGATGCTGTCCGTATCAACTTTAAAACCATGGCGTTCGCTAAATCTGGTGTACATACGCATTAGTTCCGCCGCAAAAAGCCCAGCTTCATCACCGCCGGTGCCGGCCCGGATTTCTAAAATGGCGTTGCCGCTGTCAGCCGGATCGCGGGGGAGAAGGAGTTTTTTTAATTCATCCTCAAGCTTGGGCAAAGCACTCTTTATTTTTTCTATTTCATCCTCGGCCAGCTTTTTTAGTTCCGTTCCATCCTCTTCTTGTTCAGCGATACTTTTATTTTCGGCCAATTCCTTTTCCATTCTTTCTAATTCGGCGGCTTTTTCGATAATTCGGCCAAGCTCAATATGCCGGCGCGTCAGTTTTTTTATTCTATCGCGCGCCGGGTTGCTGCTTAGTTCTTCAGTTATTCCGGCATATTCTTTTTTCAGGTTATCAATCGGTAATTGCATGAATATATTATAAAGGTTTGGAGGCGAAACAAAAAGACGAGAATGCTTGCCCTGTCTGATACAGGCAGGGGACACCTCGCCTTTTAAAACTCAAGCTACGCTTCCTTGGTTTTTCGAACCCGGACTTTTTTGGTTTTTGGTTCCACGGCTTTTGCGGCGCGGGCTCGGAATTTTTCAACTCGGCCGCGGGTGTCAACCAACCTTTCCTCGCCCGTGTAATAAGGGTGGCAGACAGCACAAATTTCCACCTGCATTTTTGCGACAGTGGATCCGGTGACTATTTGATTGCCGCAGGCGCAGCTGATGACCGCGTCTTTATAGTATTGCGGGTGAATTGATTGCTTCATCCTGTATATTTACCCCGATAATCTTGGGTTTTGGTTCGACCCGAGGTTAACGAAGTTTTAAGCTATTATTTTCTAATTTCCCGTATTACTTACATAATTCCAAGATTGAGCTGGAGAATCCCAGTAGTAGTCCGCCCAGGGCGGACACTACGGGACACGCCATCGGGGAAGTTATACAGGATTTCATAACTTCGACATTTTAACACCGTTTTAAAGCCTTGGCAAGGCCCGTTATATATGTTATGCTTTTTTGGCTTTACCCCCACACTTAAGTTTGTGGGGATGCCCTCTGCACTATTGTTAGTTCAATAGGTGTGGGGGTTAATTATTTATTTCTCATTTTTCTGGACCGAGCTGCCTTGATTTAAGCACTTCTAGGTTTAAATTCCATGCTCGGAATGAAGGAAAAAGAGGTTCAAAGGCTCCCTTTCGACTAAATAATGATTGCGAGCATCTGGTCTTTGCCAGTGCGAACAAAACCTATTTAAGGGAAGGGATGTAGGTGGGAGGAGGGAAGACCGGTCCGCAAGTTAACATGCGGACAAGGTTGCCCTACCCTAGGAAATTTAGGTTATTTATGCAAGACGTAAGTTTGGCCGACTTGTTGAAGTCTGGCGCCCATTTTGGGCATAAAAGTTCCCGATGGAACCCAAAGATGAAGCCGTTTATCTACGGCCATCGCAATAATATCCATATCTTCGATTTGGAAAAAACTCGCGAGCGCCTGAAAGATATTCTTCAGGTTGCCAAGGATATAGTTACCAAGGGCGGTATAATTTTGTTTGTCGGCACCAAAAAGCAGGCCCGGGCGGCCGTTCGCGCCGCCGCTGAATCCTGCGGCATGCCTTATGTTACCGAACGCTGGCTTGGCGGGACTTTTACAAATTTCCGCACAATCCAGAAGTCCATGAAGAAGCTGGAAAAACTTGAAAGCCTAAAAACGACAAGCGACATTGAGGCTTATACTAAAAAAGAGAAGCTATTGATGGAGCGCGAAATTACCAAGCTTAGAAGGCTTTTTTCGGGGGTCGAAACCATGAAGACTTTGCCTGGCGCTATTTTTGTCCTGTCGGCCCATCACGACCGCATTGCCATCAACGAGGCCAACCGTATGAAGATACCGGTTATTGCCGTGGTTGATTCAAATGCCGACCCGGTCGGTGTCAGCCATGTTATTCCGGGCAACGACGATTCTGTTCAGGCCATTACGCTTTTTGCCAATCTTTTTGCTCAAGCCGTAGTTGAAGGCAAGCACGCCGCGACAGCCGCACTAGTGCCACCGGCCGCTAAGCCCGAAGCGGTTGCCGCTAAGTAAACTACTTACTACTAACTATTTACTACTTTCTAATTTCATGTCTGAAATAAATCAGTTGGATTTAATCAAAGAATTGCGCGAGGAAACCGGCGCCGGCATGATGGACGTAAAGTCTGCCTTGGCCGAAGCTGGTGGAGACCCTGAAAAAGCCGTGGAAATCCTACGTAAAAAAGGCCTTTCCGCGCGCGCCAAGAAATCCGAGCGCCAAGCCAAGGAAGGGCTTGTTTCTTCATACATTCATGCCGGCGGCCGCATCGGCGTTTTATTAGAGGTTAATTGCGAAACTGATTTTGTAGCCAGGACGGACGATTTCAAAAATCTGGTAAGCGATTTAGCCATGCACATTGCCGCGGCCGCGCCGATGTACCTCAATATCGACCAAGTTCCGGCCGATGTTCTCGACAAGGAAAAAGAAATTGCCGCGGAGCAGGCTCATACTGCCGGCAAGCCGGAAAACGTTTTGGAGAAGATTGTCGATGGCCGCATTGCCAAGTTTTACGAAGAAGTCGTTCTGATGGAACAAAAATTCATCAAGAATCCGGACCAAACAATCAACGATCTTGTCGGCGAATATGTCGGCAAGCTTGGCGAAAACATTCAAATCCGCAGATTTGAAAGATACGTTTTAGGCGCTTAAAGTTAATTTTACAATTTAAAATTTTCAATTTTCAAACAATTTCTCAGTGTTTAAAACATTAGAAGATTGTAACATTGTTTAGAAATTAGAAATTGAAAATTAAAAATTCATAAAAAACTTCGTTTTTTATGCTTGATCCCATCCCAATAATTTTTGTCCTCACGGCTCTAGTCGGCATAGTTATTCTGATTGTCAGACGCTTGCCCGATTTTCGTGAGATTAAAGAATTGCCGCAGCCTTCCTGGGCCAAGGATTTAACTTTCAAGTCTTTGCTGGCAAGGATTTGGAGCTACCTGGTTCTTGTTTTTCGGCAGTTTTCCAAAGCGATATTTTTTGCGAAATCCGAATTCAAGAATTCCCAGGATCTGGCCAAGCATCTTTCCAAGTCGGTGCGCAGTCGGTTTGACCGCAGGCGCTTAGAAGTTAAGGAACAAAAATATGCGCCGCCGGTTAATGAGAATGAAGCGGATTTTAACAAGGATCTGGCCCGGGCCCAGGAAATGCTCGAGCGGGGGGAGTATATGTCCGCCGAGGAAACAGCCATTAATATTTTGAAGGAAGATTCCGCATTTAGGCCGGCTTACGAATTTTTGGGTACTGTTTATCTGACGCGCAAGAATTGGCTGGAGGCAGCCGAAACCTACCGATATTTAATGAAACAATCGCCGGCCAATGATAAATATTTTCGCGCTTTAGGCGACGCCTATTTCGGGCTCGAAGATTATTCCGAAGCCAAAACTGCTTACCATCGGTCCTTGGATTTATACGCTACTCCGGAGGTTTTTGTTTCCCTGGGGCTTACTTATCAGGCCATGGGCGATTACAATTCGGCGACAAAGGCCTTTGAGTCAGCCTTGGATCTTGAGCCGGAGAATACACAGGTGTTAATGCTTTTGGCGCAAACATTCATTAACCGGCAGGAAATGCAATCTGCCCAGGAAGTTTTGGAACAGATTTTAGAAATCGAACCTAACAACCACCTAGCGCGCGAAAGACTCATGCAGCTTAAGATATAATAGCGATAGTGGACTTAGAGGCAATTTTCTGTTATAATTCGTGAGATTCTTATACATATGCCCTCTTAGTTCAGTGGCAGAACAGCGGTTTTGTAAGATTGTCGCCCTGCGGGCGAACCAGGCAATCTTGCGCCGATAAGTTGTCGCCGCCGCGACCCTTCGGAGCCCCGAGGCGGCGTAAAGCGCATCAATGCCAAGATAGCTTCCACCTGCGCCCTCGTTCCACTCGGGCTTCGGCGGACAAGCATTTCAAATTTAAGACATTGCTTGCCCTGCGAAGCTTGGGTGTAAACCCAAGCGAAGTATGGGCCAAGATAGCTCAGTTGGTTAGAGCAGCTGTTTTGTAAACAGCAGGTCGTCGGTTCGAATCCGACTCTTGGCTCCAGAAAGTAATAATGGGCGGATACTCTAAGTGGACAAAAGGGGGTGACTGTAAATCACCTGGCTATATGCCTTCGGGGGTTCGAATCCCTCTCCGCCCACCACTTTTTCGCTAAAGCTACAAAGTGCAAGCATTCATTATTTAGCGAAAAAGTGCACTACGAAGCCTTCTTGAACTACGAAGTTTTAACGAAGTAGTTGGCGAAGTAGTGCCAACAATCTATAATCAAGTATGGGCCCACGTAGCTTCCACCTGCGCCCTCGTTTCACTCGGGCTTCGGCGGACAAGCATTCCAAATTTAACCATTGCTTGCCCTACGAAGCTTGGGTGCCAACCCAAGCGAAGTATGGGCCCAGATAGCTCAGTTGGCAGAGCATTTCCATGGTAAGGAAAAGGTCCGCGGTTCGAACCCGCGTCTGGGCTCCACTTTTTCGCTCCTACGGAGCTACAAAGTGCAAGCATTAATAATTAAAGAAAGTCTGAGGCTAATTCTATTTTGATTTTTGCCTTTTGATTTTTGAATTTTTAACGTGTCGCAAGATAATCTCATAGGATTGGAATGCACGGTCTGCGGTAAGGTTACTTACCACACCTACAAGAACAAGAAGCTAAACCCCGAGCGTTTGGTTTTGAAAAAATATTGTAAGTGGGATAGGAAACATACCGAACACAAAGAAACCAAAGTCGGAAAGTAGGCTTTTTTGCTTCGCAAAATAATTTCTAATTCCCAATTTTTAATTTCTAATAATTTCCTGCCCCGCGGCGGGATCATAGGGGCGTGGTGAAGTGGTATCACGTTTCTCTCCAAAAGAAAAGTTGTGGGTTCGATTCCTACCGCCCCTGCCAATAAAAAATAGTATCGAGTGACTGAGAGGCCTCTCGAGTTAAGATCAAAGAAAATCGCTGAATAAGTGATTTTTGTTATTTTAAAATACAGTTTCACTTTTTCAGTGAAGAAGTATAAACAAAAACCGAGCGGAAGTAGATCCCGCCCGGCCCCAAACCTAGTAGGTCAACAGATCTTCCATAAACTCCTGATCTGGACCAGTTAGGCATATAAACTCCGCAACAGTCGACGGTCGTTTAGCCCAACACAGGTCGAATTCGTATCCACGGATCAGAGAAAGTGTTTTCTCAAATCGCATCAGTCCGAATCCGAATATCACGAAACCTAGGCCAACTCCCAGCACTGGCCAGACCAGGACCGATTGCGGGCTGAAGAAGGTTACTACACCACATACAGCTGCTATCAGCACCCCGTAAGCCATTGGCCCTTCGTCTCTTCTGGCCTGAGCCAGCAGATTCTGCATGTTGTTTTGAGTGTTCATACACCCTCCTTTTTCTGTACTATAACATGATTTCTATGCGGAGCTATTTATTAAAAATAGAGTGTTGGCATTTTAAAATAGTTTTCCAATTATCGGATACGGTATAGAAAGCCTTTAGTTTATAGGGTTCTAGATGTTGACATTTTGGCATAAAACAAGTATAATTTAGCTAATTCTCTCCACCTAGGAGAGTCCTGAGCCACCGGGTAGAGTGGCAGGTTCTTTTCGGGCAATTGAAAAGCCTGAAGGGGGAACAAATGTCACATCCGTTGCAACAGCTGGTCGAAGACTTCCCCGATATCGGGAGGATTGCGGCAGTAATGCGCAAGCTTCGCCGCGACCTCGGCCCGGACGCCATTAACCTCATCAACGAGGACGGCATACGGTTCCGCCGTCTCGAAGACGGCACGATCGAGGTGATGAAGGCGATTCGGAAGTTCTTCGATCGCCACGGCCGTCGTCGCCCGACTAAGGGCATGCAGAACTCGTTCACGGACGCCGACTACGACAGCTACAACATCGTGCGTCCGACGCTCGAGGCCGAGGAGCAGTGGGCCAAGGTGTTTATGAAGTTTGCTCCGTTCAATCCCGGTCTGTCGTTTTCGGTTTCGGACTGGCACGATCAGATCCAGGCTATCCGCGGCTGGATCGAGGGAGATGCGCAGATCGCGAACCTCCTGCGTAGCCCGGCCTTTCCGATTCTCATCCCGCCTATGCCCAAGAAGCGGGGGGACGATCAGTACGACTACGGTACGGAGCTCGAAACGCTCCTGCCTCTCGTGGGGGGTGAGTACCAGATGGCATTCCCGGGGCGGTCCTTCAACAACTACCGCCAGGGCGAACTCGCCGGTCAGGTAATGCTTGTTGCTGAGAGTCGGCAGTCCGAGCTGCAGAAGCGCCGTGAAAACGGTGTCGTTCCAGCGCTCTGGTTCCCGCAGGCCCTCCAGGGCTTCTCGGTACTCGCCGATCGGGAGCAGATGCAGACTCTTCCGCATCCCGGGCGTCTCATTCTGGGTGGTGCGATTGAGGCCACGATGGCCATGATCGGCTACACGAAGGAGCTCGCGTTCAGCAGCAACACGCCGCTCTATGACCTCGCTGCCTGTCAGTGG
>MFES01000016.1:12004-17708 GCA_001779955.1 Candidatus Doudnabacteria bacterium RIFCSPHIGHO2_02_FULL_46_11
TCGCTGTGCTTCAGGGCCAGCGGCGACGGGCTCGAGTTCGGCGGCAGGATCTCCCTCGTCGGGGCGGGCTCGGGCTGTTCTGGTGGGATCCTGGTTCTCGGGTAGTGAATGGTACTCGGACTTTGGACATCGTGTCTTGGCTCAAGGGTTTCGGCCCTTGGTCCTTGGCCGGTCCGCGGTCCTTAAACGAGGCACAACTCCGGTTGTGCCTCGTTTTCATTTATAAAAAATTATTTTTAATATCATTACTCAAATCATGTGCATCACAGTGAGAGAGTAGACCTAAGTATGATTGAGTGCCTTGGTAAAGGCTTGGGTAATCAATTGAACCATTCAAATATGAGATTTGTTTTTGACTGAGCTTGCTACGAATACGCCTTTTAGTTTTAGTCCTTAACACTATGTGATGGGGCAGGATAACATAGCCCAGAAAATCTATGCCTTGTCTAAGTTTTCTGACTTCGATTTTATGGGGATGAAGTTTTAGAAGAAGCTCCTTATTCAAAAAATTCTCGATTTGAGGAATAAGGCTTTTTAGGTACTTTTCATTGTGATGAGCTATGATGAAATCATCAGCGTAGCGGAAATAGTGTTTTATTTTTAGTTTTTGTTTAATGAATTGGTCAAGCTCATTGAGGTATATATTAGCGAATATTTGGGAGGTTAGGTTTCCAATAGGAATGCCGCAATCGTGTTCTCTCTCTCTCTCTCTCTCTCTCTCTCTCGATTAGTTCCGCCGGCATAGCTTTAAAACTTTCAATAATTTCATGCATCAACCATAAAAAGTGGTTGTCTTTAATTTTATTTTCAATAATTTGTAAAAGCTTTTGGTGAGAAACTGAATGGAAGAATTTTTGAACGTCGCATTTGAGAGCATAGGCGGACTCGGTATAATTCTTGCTCACTTTTCGCAAAGCTTTGGTCAGGTTTTGTACTCCTAGATGCGTTCCTTTGTCTAGCCTTGAAGCATAGGAATGATAAATAAAAGTGGGGTTGAAAATAGGGTAGAGCTGATTGAAGATCAGGTGATGGACAAGCCGATCACGAACCGTAGCCTTATTGATGATCCTGTATTTTGGGTCATAAATGTGGAAGGTTTGGTAAGGTCGGTGCCTATAAGTTTTATTTTTAAGCTCATCGTAAAGCCTGAAAATATTATCTTCCAAGTTTCTCTCAAATTCTAAAACATCTTTCTTTTTTATTTTCCCTTTCTTAAATTCCTTCCAGGCAATAAGTAGATTTTCTGGTGTAATTAAATTATCGTAAATATCATGGAAAACTTTCATAGTAAAGATTTGTATTCTGAAATTCCTATTGTTAGGAAAATGCTTGATTTATATAAATTATTCTACGGTTATTTGGCGCTCTTTCCCAAAAAGGATAAATATGCATTGGGTAGTAAATGCGAGATGTATATAATCTCAACCTTGGAGCTTGCTTTGGCCGCGAGCAGTTCTTCAAGAGAGGAAAAACTTATCTTTGTTAAACAGGCCAGTACTAAATTTGATTCTTTAAAAGTTTTTCTGCGTTTGGCCAATGAACTTAGGATCTTGGACAATAAAAAATATCTAGAGTTGCAAAAGCACATTCAAGAAATAGGCCGTATGCTTGGCGGTTGGCAGAAGACCTTGAGATAGAATAAAGGCGCTTAAATGAAGCGCCTTTATCAATTAGTAGACACAACCCGAGAACCAGGATCCCACCAGAATAGTTCGAGTTCGCCTTGTCGAGGTTGATTCTGTTGTCGAACTTGAGCTTGTCGTCGTTGGCCTTGAAGTACAGCGAGTTCGACGGGTCCTGCCAAGAATTTGTCCAAATCCTTCTGTTTCACCAAAGAAGCATCTTAAGGATGTCTTCTTTTGAATTTTATTCGGCCGTCTTTGCGGCGCGAGAATTGGACAAGTAGTGTCTACATTTTTCGTGTTCTCTCCGGCAGTTTATCAATAAAAAAGCAAAGGTCGGAACTGCCAGACTCTGACACCTATGAAAAACATAGGATTTCAGCGACTTTAATCCTTGAACCAAAGTACATGAGCTTACTCTCCATTTTATTGTACAAAAATTTGAGATATTGTCTAAGGCCTAAAGTAGATAACCTGTAGGTAACTAAAAGGCCCAAAAAGTTTTATATTATAGGCTTTTTAGTCTTGACGTTTAAAGTAAATTACTATAAGCTTACTCCTACATTTCCTACTTGTAGGATAAATTAATATAAAATCATCTTTATGAGGAAAATTCAAGAATCATTTTACGGCACCACTACCCTGGGGGCAAAAGGACAGGTAGTTATACCTTCTGAGGCTCGCACAGCCATGAAACTAAAAAAGAGCGAAAAGTTACTAGTTTTTGGTATGGGAGAGGATATGCTGGTTATTTCCAAATTGTCTAACCTGGAAAAGTTTGCCAAGCAACTTACTAAGCGTTTAGGGGATATTCAGGAAATAATGAAGGAAACCAAGGGAAAGAAGTAACAATATGGTGTTAGATATAAATATTTACTTAATTTTAATATCATTAAGCGCCGCTATTTTAGCGGGCCTATTAACGTCGCCCTTTTTAAGGACACGAAAACTTTCTTTTATTTTAGGTGCAGTCTTAGTTGCTCTGGGATTTTACTTTTTACAGAATGGTGGTTCTGAGCAAGTAAAAACTACAGCAATCTATAATCTTTCTTCAATCGGATTGGGCTTTGGGTTAGTTTTGAGAGGTTTGGTAAGACCTAACATCCATAGACCAAAATATTCTAATCAAGAGGCTGTGATAAAAGATGAGGCGGTTATTAGTATTAGGAACATCAGTAAAGATTATTTTAACGGCGTTAAAACTACCGCCCTCAGGGGCGTTGATTTAAAAATCAACAAGGGTGAGTTTGTGGCCATTATGGGCCCCTCGGGATCTGGTAAGTCGACTTTAATGCACATTGTCGGTCTTCTTGATATACCCACCTCTGGAAGCTACAGATTGGCCGGCAAGGAAGTCGCAAATCTTTCACCGTCAGAGCAGGCGGAGGTAAGAAATCGTGACATCGGTTTTGTATTCCAGCAATTCAACCTTCTGCCGCGGACTACAGTTTTAGACAATATTCTTTTACCGACAATTTACAATAATTCCACTGGTTCAAAGGACAGAGCTTTAGAAATAATTAACAAAGTAGGTTTAAGCGACAGAGTAAATCATAAAAGCAACCAATTATCCGGCGGGCAAATACAAAGAGTGGCTATCGCCCGGGCTTTAATGATGAATCCTCATATTATTTTGGCCGATGAACCGACTGGAAATTTGGACAGCAAAACGTCAGAAGAAATAATGGCGGTTTTCCAGCAGATAAATAAAGAAGGAACCACCATTGTTATGGTTACTCATGAGGAAGATATAGCCAGCCACGCCAAAAGAATGGTCAAGTTAAAGGACGGTTTAATTATTTCAGACCAGATAAGAAGTTAATTTTATGAAAGAATTTTACGCGCTTTTCAGACAATCAACCAAGGCCATCTTCGCCAATAAAGGCCGCAGCTTCTTAACAATGCTTGGTATTATAATTGGCATTGGTTCGGTAATTGCCCTGACAAGCATGGGTGAGGGAGCCAACAGGCTTATTAGTGAACAGATAAACGAGCTTGGCACTACCAATTTAACCATTATCCCAGGTGGCGGATTAAACCCTTCAGAGGGCGGTGGTTTCGGTGGTCCGGGCGGTGAAGGATTCAACCCGGGTAGTATTTCCAGTTTAAGTTTTACAGACTTAAACGTGCTTTCTGACAAGAACACTAATCCCAATATAGAGAAAATAAGCGGTGTTATTATATCGTCGGGGGTCGTGAAGAATGGCACTGCTGAAAGACGCGCAACTATCAACGGTGTTTCTAGAGATTACTTTGATATTAATAAATTAAATACGTCTTCGGGTGGTGTTTTTTCTGCAGAAGCAGATACTAAGCGCGAAAAGGTGGTTATTTTGGGAAGTAGGATAGCAGAAAGTCTATTTTTCTCTTCTGAGGAGTTGGGAGAAGATATTAATATTAACCAAACAAACTTTAGCGTTGTAGGCGTATTGCCCTCGAGTGAGGAAGGATCTATCAATAATGTAGACAGTCAGATTTTTATCCCCATCAATACTGCTAGCGAGATCCTGAATACACAAAGCTTAAGTAATATTATGGTGCAGGTTGTCTCTGAAGATAAAATAAATGAGGCCAAGGATCAAATAGAAAAAAACCTGATTGCCAGCCACAACATTAGTGATCCTAAGCTTGCGGATTTTTCCATTATCTCTCCGCAAGATCTGCTTTCAGCAGTTAATCAGATTACTGGTCTTCTAACTTCTCTTTTAGCGGGCATCGCCGCTATATCCTTAGTCGTCGGAGGTATAGGCATTATGAATATAATGCTTGTGGCCGTAACCGAACGAACGCGTGAAATTGGTTTAAGAAAAGCTGTCGGGGCAAAAACCTCTGACATACTGATTCAATTCTTAATCGAAGCAGTTATTTTAACTGTTTTGGGTGGCTTATTGGGCATTGCTTTAGGGTATGGTATAGGAAGGGGATTCGCCGCTTTCACAGAGCTTGATCCGGTTATTACCTTAGGATCTTTATTACTGGCAGTGGGAGTCTCAAGCGCAGTAGGTTTGCTCTTTGGTATTTATCCAGCCTATAAGGCCGCGAAGCTAAACCCGATAGATGCTCTGAGATATGAGTAGTCGTTGAAAACAAGTTCTAACATCCTGCACAATGCCCTGCCAAGAAAAGACATTAGTAAACACTAGTGTTTTTTGTTATCCTTTTTCTATGACTAAACGCAAAGTACTCGTGACTGATATATTATTCATCACCGAGGCACACGTAAAACGAATTGAAGATGCTGGCTATGAGGTAGAAAGGCTTTCCAAGGCAGATGCCACTGAAGACGAACTTATTCAAGCATTGAAAGGAAAAGTTGGGTATATTCTTGGTGGCATTGAGAAGGTAACGGATAAGGTTATAGAATCCACCGAACAATTAAAAGTCATTGCTTTTACGGGAACAGATTGGCAAGCTTTAATTACTGGTTGGCAGAAAGCTAAAAACAAAGGAATTCTGATATCTAATGCTCCAGGCGCCAATTCTCCGGCAGTCGCGGAGTTTGCGCTAGCCTTGGCCTTGTTGATGCAGAGAAATTTACTCGAGTTGGGACGCACTGGCGATAAAACTTTCGAAACTTCCGAAACCCTGCATAATAGGGAAATTGGTGTAATCGGTGCAGGTAAAATAGGTGGCCGGATTATTAATATGGTTCATACATTCTCTCCGGCCAAAGTAAGGTACAGTGCTCGTTCTAGACATCCCGAAGTCGAGGGACAGGGGGCAGAGTTTGTAGATATTGATACTTTACTTAAAACCAGCGATGTAATTTTAATAGCCGCACCCGGTAGTGCAGGCACAATATTGGACAAAGCGGCCATAGAAAAACTAAAGTCTAACGCCCTAATAATTTCTATATCTCCTAAAAATCTCATAGATTTTGATGCGTTACTCCCTCGATTACAAAACGGTACTCTAAGAGCGGCTGTGGACTGGCCGGCGCCCAGCGAAGAATTTTCCCAATTGCCTTTGCATAGCTGGTATAACACAAACAACCATACTGCATATAATACTCGTTCGGTAGTTCAGCTCTGTAGCGACATGGGTACCAGCTCTTTGCTTAACCTTCTTGAAAAAGGGGACGA
>MFES01000016.1:17719-36416 GCA_001779955.1 Candidatus Doudnabacteria bacterium RIFCSPHIGHO2_02_FULL_46_11
CTGACGGCAGGCAGGCACACATCACGCTGCGTCAATAAATAAATCGCCAGAAATGGTCCGCACTCGAAGCTGTTAGCGGAGTAGTGCGGTTTTTGTTATAGTTTAGGCATGAAAGTCAAGGTTTTATCATGGAATATCTGGGTGTTTGGCAACTTCAAACAGGTTGCGGATTTTCTTCGGCAAGCCGAGGCGGATATTATCTGCCTTCAAGAAGTTCAGGCAGACGACCCTGACAGAGACCTTATAAAATATCTCACGGGCCAAGGTTTTTATTGTGCTTTTGTACCGGTCAAAAAGGAATGGGGCAGCAAAGTATGGAATGATGGGCCAGCTGTTTTTTCCCGTTATCCGATTATAAAAAAAGAAAATTATTTTTTGTCAGAAAAATCTGCCCGCGCCGCCGTCCGGGCCGATATCCAAATTGACGACAAGGTTTTGCATGTTTTCAGCGCGCATCTTATTCATACTCATCAGCAACAGTCAGATGTGCAGGAGGAACAGGGGAGAAATCTTATTTCGCATCTTACGGACAGCGATACCCTGATTATGGGAGATTTTAATGCTACGCCGGAAAGCGCGATTATTAAAACCTTGCGAGAAAAATTCATTGACGCTGACCCCGCCTCTATTCCCACCTGGAGCGTTTATCCCAAAGGCTGTCCAACTTGCGACCCCCAGGAAGTAAATATCCGCCTGGATTATATTTTCACCACGCCCGATATAAGGGCTGCGAACTTTAAGGTTCAGGCTTCAAAAGCCTCTGACCATTTGCCCGTGTCGGCGTTTATAGAATTTTAATATGGCAAAATTGGTCAAGCTTTTTATTATTTTACCCGTTTTAGCAACCCTGGCATTTTTGTTTTTTACCAATAGTGGACAGAACAAAACGGCGGATCATACTTTTTCCACATCGCCGGGAAAAAGCGATACCGCTGACGATAATGGCGCTGCAGGTTTTCCAATGTTTTTCGAAACTCTTAGGAAAGGGGACTATCCGGGCAGTCAGCTTGTTGTTGAACGAAGCTTATTAAACGGCAGCAATTACCGTCAATTTGTCGCATCGTATAAATCCGAAGGGTTAAAAATTAACGGCCTTTTAACTGTGCCGACTATAACAAAACCGGAAGCCGGTTTCCCGGCTATTATTTTTGTCCACGGTTATATTCCACCGGACGAGTATTCTACTACCGGCAATTACGCGTCATATCAGGCAGTGCTTGCCAGAAACAGCTTTGTTACCTTTAAACCTGATTTACGCGGGCATGGAGATTCAGAAGGTGAGCCGGTTAGCGCGCATTTTTCCGAAAAATATGTCGTCGATGTCTTAAATGCCATTGCCACACTCAAACAATATGAAGAAGTTGATCCTGACCGGATTGGCTATTGGGGCCACTCGAACGGCGGGGAAACAGGTCTGCGCGCGGCCGTAATTTCGGCTGATATCAAGGCCGCGGTTTTTTGGGCCGGCGTAGTGGGCAGTTTTAAAGATATGCTTGAGACCTATAATGCCGAAATTCCTTTTTTAAGAGATCGAAATCACGAGCTTTTGGATGAAAATGGCCTGCCGAGCAGCAATCCGGAATTTTGGAATAAACTCGACCCTTATTCTTATCTCAACAGTATTATTGCGCCAATTCAACTGCATCACGGCACGGCTGATACAAGCGTGCCTTTCGCGCTTTCAGTACGGCTAAATGAGGAGCTTCAGAAAATAAATAAAACAGTTGAATATTACGAATACCCGGGCGACGACCATAATTTAAGCCGCAATTTTAATACAGCTTGGCAGAGGACCATAAATTTTTTCAATGTATATTTGAAATAATGCTCTAAACGAAGCGATTTGCCATATTAGACTAAAAACCCATAGCGCGTCAGGGCTTATTTTTGTACCATTACAGGATGAAAATTTCCCTTGATTATCCTCGATTTTCAAAAAATACCCTACTTGTGGTTACCGGCGAGCAAGAGGCCAGGTTTTTTCATGCCTTGGGCAGAGGGCTTAATGAAATAGACGATTTTAAAATTGCCAAACCAAAGTTTACCGACCGCGAAGGTTTGTTTGCCAATAGCTCCGGTCACGGCACGCTTCTGCAGCGGGGAGCGGGCTATGACAATCAGGATGAAAAGGTTAAGCAGGATTTTAAAAAGTCTCTCAAGCAAGTACTGGCCTATATCGCCAGGGACTACGAAGTTGAACAGGTTTATATTTTTGCCCCGCCGCAGGCCCAGCCTCCTGTTTTGGCCAGCTTTCCGCCCAACCTTTCCGGAAAAATAAGCCTTATTTTTGACGGTGATTTTACGCAGCACCACCCCAATATCCTTTTGGACAAAATAGATAAGTCAAATAAGGTTCAAGAAGGCTTTGAAAAAAATCCTGCGATTAAAGAAGAAGCCCTAAAAATATTGCAGCGGTCTGAAAAATAATACTTATTTAAATACTTATTTAAATAAGTATCTCGAAAAATCGCTTGTTTACACTTCGTAGTCCCGCCAAGGGCGGGACGAAGTAGTGGTGTTTATTTTCGTTATACTCCCAACTCCTGTAATTCTGACAGGACTTGTTTTACACCGTATAACCAGCTAGGACTACCGGGCTGAACGTAGAGGCCGATAAATTCTTCCGGCGGCAGATCCTTGTAGCGTCTTTCCAGTAAATCATCAAAATCTTGAATCCACTCGGCGTAGCTATCGTATTTGCGCAAAGTGGGGGGAGTGCCGCCAATCCCGCTGCAATTATAATAATAACAATGCTTGCCAAAGGTGCTTTCCACAAACGAGATTGCCACCATAAGCTTCATGTTTTTTGAAGTTGCAAATGCTTCTAAGGCTCCGTCATCTTCGGCGAACGGCGAATTATAGCTTGCAAGATATTGTTTTAATTTTTCTTTTCGAAGAGCCAGTTCTTCAGCTAACAGTTCCTTTTCGTCGCGGCTGCCTTTTATTAAGGCGGTGAAAACCGGCGAGGCGACATCAATTACTTGCTGTGAGACAACTTTGATGCCCTGTTCGGCAAGTTCTGCTCTCCTAGCCGCGGCATTATAGACGACGCTATTACCAATCGGTTCTGATAACCTCATTACAAAAAATACTCCACTGGCAAAGGACAGAACCATTAGGCACAAAATTGCCAAAACCGTGCGTTCGGCAAACCAGGCCATTGAGGCGGAGTAGCTGTCTGGTATGCCGGTAGCTTCGAGCCATTTGGTAACTATTTTCGTGCCTTTTCTTATTTTTCGTTTGGTTTCTACTTCCATCCCGTACAAAGTCTAATGATATATTTGTACTAGTTAACCTTTGTTTCATTTATGTACCCCGATATAGTGTGCATGATATGATGACTGCTACTTTGTTCGGGATCCATTCCTACCATTTTATTTATTATACCAAATTGGGCAACACGGCCAAAACCGGGCATTATTTTACTATTCGGGTCCAAACATCGACCATAACTAGCGCTGGTAATTTAAATAAAAAAGAGCTCCTTTCGGAGCTCTTTTGGTTAAGCCTTAGCTTGTTCGCTGGGCTTATTTTCTTCGGTTTTAGCCGCATCGGTTGAAGCAGCTTGAGTATTTTCGTCAGACATTGTGGAG
Organism: Candidatus Doudnabacteria bacterium RIFCSPHIGHO2_02_FULL_46_11; assembly: GCA_001779955.1. GTDB lineage: Bacteria > Patescibacteriota > Doudnabacteria > UBA920 > 2-02-FULL-46-11 > 2-02-FULL-46-11. Next base: position 21,313 of record MFES01000016.1, read on the forward strand.
TTTCTTCCCCTGCAACACCTATATCCGAAGCATCACAGCATAATAATCAAGGTCTTATGGATATAAGACCAGTAACTAAGCTTATCATCAAACAGGCGTAAGGTCAATGCTAATTCAATATATTTCGCGCTGTGGCAGGTTATTTGGTATCATATAAATACATATAATTAAATTTACTCTATGAATGATGTAAATCTTTTGGCGGTTTTGGTAGCTGCCGTTGCCAGTATGATTATTGGCAGCATTTGGTACGGTCCGTTGTTTGGCAAGCAGTTTATCCAGGCTATGGGTATGGATAAGTGGAGCCCGGAAAAACAGGCCGCCGAGAAAAAGAAGATGGGCATGACCTATGCTCTTCAGTTCGTCGGCAGTTTAGTTATGTTTTACGTTCTGGCCGGCTTTATAGGTAGAATGGGGGATCTAACTCTCAATGAGGGAGTTATTACCGCTCTTTGGGTATGGATCGGTTTTGCCGTACCCTTTAAACTTGCCGAAGAAATTTGGGGCGGTAATATGAAACTTTTTTGGATTGGCATTGGCAGCCATTTGGTAACTTTGCTCGCCGCCGGCGCAATTATCGGCGCTTGGGCGTAAGACCAATTTAAACAAAAAATCGCTGAAAGGGCGATTTTTTGTTATCCTAGAATGCAGGAATATGAAATTTATTTTACACGGCGGTATAGACCAAAATAAACCTGCCTTGCCGCAGCTCAAGGATTTTTTTAGGGAAATGACAAAGGGTTTTGAAAAGCCAAAAATCCTATTAGTTTTTTTCGCTGGAGAACCAGAACGTTATCCTGATATGCTCAAAGAAGCTAAGGAATTTTTCAAATTAAGCATTCCTGAAAAGGAGGCGGTTTTGGAGGTGGCCACAATGGATAAATTTAATAAGCAGGTACAAGAAGCGGATATTATCAATGTAACCGGGGGAAGCACTTTGTGGCTAGTTCGTGAGATACAGAAAATCCCAGATTTTATGAAGACGATCCAGGGCAGGGTTTACGCTGGTTCATCTGCCGGCATGAACGTGTTGGCGAAATATTATTATTCGGATACCTACGACAGTGTTAACCCAGGCGCAGGTTTTCTGCCAATAAAAACCTTCCCTCACTGGATACAGGACAGACAAAATAAACTGGATGAACTTAAAAATACCGGCGAGGATTTACCAGTTTATAAGCTTAGCGAGGGCGAGTTTATAACCCTGGAGTTTTAATAAGTGTATTTATGAAAACTTTTCTGAACAAATTGCTGAAAAATTTTGTTCTAGTTTATAGTTGGCCATATTTGCCTTGGCATTTGGTTGCCATTGTCGCCACATATTTTTTGGTTACCTTAGGGCTTGATTGGTATTACTTCAGTTTAACTCGGTCATTAGACATTAGTTGGCTTTGGGTTCCGGCAGGAATACTCGGCGGCTTGTTGCCGATTCTCATTCCAGCAGTTCTTTTTGTTATTGCCAAGTATCATAAGGATCAAGATTTATTTAGTAAATCTTTGGTTTTAGCGCAGGCTGCGATGCTCGGCTGGCTTGTATCTTCAATATATAAAGTTTTTACAGGCCGAATTCCTCCTGATTTAACCAATTCGGCAATAGATACAAGCCATGGCTTCAGGTTTGGCTTTTGGGAGGGAGGCATATTTTGGGGCTGGCCGTCTTCGCATACTACCGTGGCCTTTGCTATGGTTATTAGCTTTTTGGTGCTTGGTTCAGTAAGCCGCAAAGCTAAATACCTGGCCTTTATTTACGCCCTATATATAGGTTTTGGCGCCTCCATTGGCTTTCATTGGTTTTCAGAATCGTTCGCCGGCGTCGTTATAGGAACAATCGTAGGAGTGGTAGTGGGTAGAAGTTATAAACTAAAAAATGCTAGTATAAATTCATGAAAAATAGAGTTTTTATCATACATGGCTACGGGGGCCATCCGTCGGATAATTGGTTTCCTTGGCTTAAAACTGAACTCGAAAAGTTAGGTTACGAGGTTTACGTACCGGCTATGCCGAATACCGATACTCCGCAGCTGGCCGAATGGCTATCTTCGCTTAAAGCGTTAATTTCAACACCTGACGGAAACACCTATTTTGTAGGGCATAGTTTAGGCTGTATTACTATCCTTAGGTATTTAGAATCTCTCGGGGAAAATCAAAAAGTCGGTGGCGCGGTATTAGCTGCTGCTTTTATCGATCCCATTATACTTAAGGAAGTGAATCATTTTGTTTCCGAGCCCCTAAATGCAGAGAAAATAAAGCAATCAGTAGTAAAGGGTTTGGTTGTAGTTAATTCGGATAATGACCCATATATGCCATTTGAACAGGCGGAAAAATTAAAGCTTTTACTTAACAGCCGACTAATAAAGGTTCATAATGGTGCGCATTTGAGTGCGGAGGCCGGATATACCCAGCTCCCGGTAGTTTTAGAAGAACTTGATAAGTTAATTAATAAATAATTTATGAACCAACAAATACTGGATTTTATCAAGAACGAACGTGTAGGTGTCTTAGCCGTAGAAATGTTAGACGGTTCTCCTCACGCGGCTACGGTGCATATTGCTAACACAGAAAACCCTTTGCAGTTTTTCTTTGAGACTTATAAGGATTATCGCAAAAGCGAGTCACTTTTTGGTAGAGACAAAAGCCGGGCATCATTGGTAGTAGGTTGTAATGAGCAAAATAGGCAGACAGTTCAATTGGATGGGGAAGTGCGTTTGCTTAAGAATGACGAAGAGAAGAAGTTATTTGAAGAAGTATATTTAGGAAAGTTTCCAGAAAAACTAGAAAAATCCAAAGACCCCAAAGTAGTATTTTTTACCTTTATTCCAAATTGGTGGCGCTTTACGGGTTGGATGAAGCCGGAAGGTAAGGTGGTAATCAGTTCTGAAGATAAACAATGATGAATCCCGTATAACTTCCTCGATTGTTCTCCTCATCAATCTTGGGACTTGCAGAGTAGTATGGGAATAAGTAGATAAATAATAAAGCCCCGCTAAGCTTGGGTCGAACACAAAACCCCAAGATTATCGAGGTAAATATACGGGATGAAGATCGGCGTATTTGATTCAGGGCTTGGAGGATTAGTCATACTTAAATCGCTCGTTAAGAGCTTGCCGGAGTATGATTATATTTATTTGGGCGATACTCAAAGAGTACCTTATGGCAATCGTTCGCCGGAAACTGTGTATCAGTTTTTAGAAGAAGCTGTAGATTATCTTTTTAAAAAAGACTGCGCCTTAATTATTGTGGCTTGCAACACTGCTTCGGCCGAGGCTTTGCGAAAAATTCAAGCTGTATATTTGCCCAAAAAATATCCTAATAGGCGGGTGCTCGGCGTTATTATACCTACGGCTGAAGCGGCTGTGGAGGGAAAGGTTAAAAGCGTTGGCGTGTTGGCAACAACCGGAACGGTAAATTCCAAGGCTTATGTTAGAGAAATTAAAAAGCTCAATAATAACATCAAAGTAATACAGTCTGCCGCGCCCCTGCTTGTGCCGCTTATAGAGAATGATGCTTTAAGCTTTTCAGAAGATATAATAAAGCAATATTTAAAGCCTTTTAAAAGTAGCCAAGCCATTATTTTAGGCTGTACTCATTACCCGCTTTTGAAATCCAAAATAAAAAAATTTTCCGGAAAGCGCATTATTTCCCAGGACGAAATTATTCCTGAAAAATTTAAGAATTATTTGGTCCGTCATCCGGAGATGGGGAAGCGTTTAAGCAAAAACCGCCGTCGAGAGTTTTTAGTAACCGATTTAACCGAGCATTACAAATTGCTTGGCAGAAAATGGTTCGGACCGGCGCTAAAATTTAAAAAAGTTGCGATTACTTGAATTCTATAATTAATTCTAGAATTCCGGCCGCTGGATTTAATTAATTATTTAGTGGTAGTATTATTGCTATGCGACTTTTATTTGACTATATAAAACAGCATAAAAAGACCCTTATCGGAGCTTTGATTTTGGCCGCCATAAACCAGACTTTTTCTCTGCTTGACCCGCAGATTTTTCGCATTATCATTGACCGCTATGCAATTCGGGCCGGCCAGATACCGGCCGAAGAATTTATACATGGCGTATTAATTTGGCTTCTGGCTTATATGGGCGTAGCTTTGGCTTCAAGAATCGCCAAGAACTTCCAGGACTATTACGTCAACGTTATTACCCAAAGAGTAGGCACAAAACTTTACGCTACAGGCGTGAACCATTCTTTCTCGCTGCCTTTTGGGGTGTTTGAGGACCAGCGAAGCGGGGAAATCCTTTTAAAGCTTCAGAAGGCCCGAACCGACTCGCAGGCCCTGATACAAAGCGCGATCAACGTAGTATTCCTCACGGCTATCGGCATTATTTTTGTTTTGGTTTACGCGTTTATCGTGCATCCCTTCGTCGGCTTGGCTTTCTTTTCGGTCATACCGATAATCACCGTGGTTACTTTTTTGATCAGCCGCCGCATTAAAGACGCGCAAAAGGAAATAGTCAGGGAATCGGCCGCTCTGGCCGGCGCCACCACCGAAACCATACGCAACGTGGAGTTGGTAAAAAGTTTGGGGTTGGAAGGTCAGGAAGCCAACCGGCTGAATGCCGTAAATGAAAAAATATTGAGGCTTGAGCTCCGTAAAATTGTTTTAATCCGCTATTTAAGTTTCAGCCAAGGAACGCTGGTCAACGCTGTGCGCGCCGGGATTATGTTTTTAATGTTATGGCTAATGGCGACGAATAGTATGACCTTGGGCGAGTTTTTCAGTCTGCTTTTTTATTCTTTCTACATTTTTAATCCTTTGTCTGAATTGACCAACGTTACTTCGCAGTATCAGGAGGCAAGAGCGAGCCTTGAGGCGCTGCAGGAAATTTTGTCCATTCCGCCTGAAGAAAAGCCTACAAAGCCTAGGCAGGTTGAAAGTTTGCGGAGCATTGAGTTTAGCCGCTTGAGTTTTCGTTATTCGCAGGGTGATACCGCATCAATAAAGAATGTAAGTTTCGGAATTCGGGCGGGGGAAACGGCGGCTTTTGTCGGCCCCTCCGGTTCGGGCAAGAGCACCTTGGTCAAATTAATTTTAGGTCTATACCAGCCAACGGAAGGCAACCTCTTTCTGAACGGCATTGATTCAAGAGAAATAGATTACGAAAATTTTAGACAAAAAATAGGCTATGTATCCCAGGACACGCAACTTTTTGCCGGAACGATTCGAGAAAATCTTTTGTTTATCAATCCCGCGGCTTCGGATGACGATTGCTTGCTGGCCTTAAAACATGCCGCAGCCTTGCCAATAGTTGAGCGAGGGGATAAGGGACTTGATACTAAAATAGGCGAGGGTGGCATTAAAATATCGGGTGGCGAGAAACAGCGTTTAGCCATTGCCCGCGCGCTTTTGCGCAACCCCGAACTGATTATTTTTGACGAGGCCACAAGTAGCCTTGATTCGATTACGGAAAAGGCCATCACCCAAACTATAAGGGATGTCGCGAAATATAGGCCGAATCTAATGACCATTCTTGTCGCCCACCGGCTCTCCACTGTTTTGCACGTCGATAAAATTTTTGTTCTGGAAAGTGGAAGCGTGATCGAGGAGGGCGCCCACCAGGAGTTGCTTAATAAGCAAAATCTTTATGCGGCACTCTGGCGCGAGCAGGGCGGAGTTGCTATAATCACCCCATAAGAGGGCAGGAAAGACAAATTCATAAATTATAAAATAAAAGATACCCGAGTCTCGGGTAATTTGTTGTCTTATTTCATTTCAGAGTTAAATATACAGGGATGAAGAATTATACTAGGCAGACCTATAAAATTTTCTGGAATCACGCCAAGCGTTATAAATTGGTTTTGTTTGTCATGATCATTGGTTTGATACTCGCGAATCTGGCTGAAGTTTATGCGCCGATTTGGTATAAGCGGCTAATCGATTTGGTTTCGTCCAACCAGGCGGATAAATTTGACCAGGGCGTGCGCATCGTGATTTTTGCTTGGCTGACGCACATGATGGCCTGGCTTTTTTGGCGTATAAATACTTTCGTCAATAATTATTTCCAACCGCGGGTAATGGCCGACCTCCTCAACACCTGCTTTAAATATTTACAGTTGCATTCCTTTACTTTTTTCAGTAACAATTTTGCCGGAAGCCTGGTCAAGAAAACCACGCGCTATGAAAGGTCTTTTGAGAACATCGCCGATCAAATGTATTGGCATATTGGCCAAACCGTTATTCGTTTTCTTCTCATTTTTGCGGTGATGTGGTGGGTAAATGTGTTGTTTGCTCTGATTTTGGCGGTATGGGTTGCACTTTATTTTTATCTGCATTTGAAATTCACTAATTTCAAATTGAAATATGACATTCAAAAAGCTGAATTAGATTCCAAGATGTCAGGTTTTTTGGCAGACACCATTACCAACAACTTGAATATCAAATTTTTCGGCGGGTATAAAAGGGAAAGCAAAAGCTTCGCCGATCTCAACGAAAAACACTATAAAATCAGAAAATGGACATGGGATTTGGCGGCCATGGCTGAAGCCGGGCAGTCTTTCATGATGGTGGCCTTGGAACTTCTACTGCTTTATGTTGCCTTGCGTTTGTGGCGAACCGGCGCGGTAACGGTTGGCGATTTTGTGCTTATTCAAGTTTACCTGTCGCAGCTGTTTGGCCGGCTTTGGGAGCTTGGCCGGTACATCAGGCAGATTTATGAATCCTTGGCCGATGCCGAGGAGATGACCGAAATTTTGGTTGCGCCCCATGAAATTCAAGACCTGCCGGGGGCGGCGCAGCTTCGAGTTGAGAAAGGTGAAATAGATTTCAAAAGCATCACCTTCGGCTATTACGAAAATACAAACACCTTCAAGAAGTTCGATTTCAAAATCAGGGCAGGCGAAAGGGTGGCCCTGGTAGGTCCCAGCGGCGGCGGCAAAACTACCATTGTTAAACTTTTATTGCGATTTCATGATTTGGACAAAGGTGAAATTTCAATTGACGGCCAGGATATAAGCAAAATAACACAGGAATCACTGCGGGCTAATATTGCCTTGGTGCCGCAGGAACCGATTTTATTTCACCGCGGCTTAATGGAGAATATCCGCTATGCCAGACCAAATGCTACTGACCAAGAAGTTATAAAGGCCGCTAAGCTCGCCCACGCCCACGAGTTTATTTCCAGTTTTCCGGACGGATATGATACGTACGTTGGCGAACGCGGTATTAAACTATCAGGCGGGGAAAGGCAGCGCGTGGCCATTGCCCGGGCGATACTTAAGGATGCACCGATTTTTATTTTGGATGAGGCGACAAGTTCGCTTGATTCAGAATCGGAATTGTTTATTCAGGACGCCTTGCGCAATTTAATGAAAGGCAAAACTACGATTGTCGTTGCGCATAGGCTTTCTACTATAATGCAGATGGATAGAATTGTGGTTATAGAAAAGGGAAAGATAATCGAAGAAGGCAAGCACGAAGAGTTGGTTAAAGCCAAGCAGGGGATTTACCAGAAACTCTGGAAAATCCAGGCTGGTGGCTTTGCGGAGTAGTTTTGAGCGGTAGCTCTTGAGTTTGCATTAGTCGTCGGCCGAAGAAAAGTGCAAACTTTAGGGAGGAGAGTTTAAAAGGGCAGTGAGGCGAATCAATTATAGAGGAATTGCAGAAAGCTATCAATTCACTTTTGTTTGCCGTATCATTATGTCATGGAAAAACTATTCATAAAAAATCGCAAAGGGCAGAAAATTGCGGTAATCGTGGAAAAGCCGGAAAATCCAAAGGGCCTGGCTTTTGTGATGCATGGGCTTGGTAGTTGGAAAGAACGGCCTATAACAAATAGCCAAGCCGCCCCGTTCCTTAGCAACGGTTACACTGTAGTTCGCTTTGATACAACGAATAGTTATGGCGAAAGCGATGGGTCTTTGGATAAAGCCACAACTACTAACTATCTCGAAGATTTAGAAGACGTAATTTCTTGGGGTCAATCCCAGCCTTGGTATCAGGAACCTTTTATTTTATCCGGACATAGTCTCGGAGGAATTTGTACCGGAATTTATGCCGCAAAGCACCCTGAAAAAATTAAGGGCTGGAATCCTGTTGGTTCAGTTATTTCTGGGGAATTGCGTCTGCAACAGGATAAAAACCAGGAAGTTAAAACTCTTGGTTATAAAGATATATCTTATTGGGATAGTAATGGCCACGAGAAAGTTACTCGATTACCATTGTCTCATTTTGAAGATGCGTTGAAGTACAATCTGCTTGATGTTGTAGATAAATTAAGGATGCCGGTTCTTATTGTTATTGGTGAGCTAGATAGCGCGTTACCTCACCAATATCTGCTATATGAAAAGCTATCTGGTCCAAAAGAATTGGAAATAATAGCAAACGCACCCCATACTTTTGAGAAAAAAGATCATTTGGACAAACTGCAACAGTTACTTGATAGGTGGATAAAAAAGACACTTAATAATTAAACTTTTGTCGGCCGAGAGAAGTTTAATTAAATCGATAAAAAGATGAGAGTGCGCATTTGTTGACGGCCGTGAACAAATGCGCAGGGGAGCCTTCGGGCTCCCCTTTGCTTTACCAACGCTCGGTGAGATAGCACCGCCAGCGCGCGCCCATCGGAACGTGGTTGTGCTGGATGCTACTGCCGGCGAAGACCACGCCGTCGACTTCCATGACCCATCCCCAGTCACGCCCTGGCGGGGCAATGCTGTTGACTTCGATCATGTAATCGTCGAGGTCCCTCCGGCTGGGGTCGTTGGAGAACCGGATCGTCAATCCGGCATCTTCGAGCGCTGTTTTAGCAGTTCCATCGCGCCAGGCTTTGCCCTGGAACTCATCCGGATCTTCCGGAACGATCGGCGCGATGGATTCTTTACTGCAGCCAAGCGTTGTGGCCAGCGCGGTCAGCCCTATATTCCGTACGGCCCTGCGTCGGTTCACGATACCTCCTACGTGATGAGTGTGCGCCTATTAAGCGCGGGAAGTAGGCTTATTTTTGGGCATCAAACTAGCGAGTCCTAGGCTTCCGAAAATCATAACGCCATAAATGGCGTATTCTACCCAGTCAACGTCTCCGGCCAGTTTCTTATTCGTTGAAATAGTTATCGGCACCTTAACGCCAACGGCAGCCTGAAGCTCGCGAAAATCGGTGGGCATGCCGACAATGGAAATATTCGTTTCCATTTTTTCCTGGCCGCCGCTTACATCAAGAACCAAAGTAATTTCTTCGCCCTGCTTTAGGGTAAAGTCAGTCGGTGAAATGCTGATGCGCTCCTTGTAGTCATCGGCATAGGCTTCAAACTTCAATGCCGATTCATCGGGATTGCGTACTACAAGCTTTACTTGTTTACCCTTGGCGGAATTTATCTGCACGTCGAACTCTGACGGCGTAACCTCAATACCTGCGGCAAAGCTTATTGCCGGTAAAAAAAGAAATGAAACAATAACTAGAAGCAGTCGCATAAATTATCGGGGTGTTGCCCAAAAAATTATTTGTCCAGAGCGTGCTCCGGCAACCCCCGAAAAAGTTTCCGGCAGGCTGATATTCAAATTCAAAACTTGCGAATCGCCGCCGTTTAAGCGGGAAGCAAACAGTTGCCAGGAAGAAGCGCCAATTTTCAAGTACGATACAAAGACCGAATCGCCGCCGACATCGGCGGTAATGTCTAAATCCACGTTGCCGTTATTGGCGGCGGTAATTGAAGTTGAGGCAGAACCGCCCGGGCGAAGCGTGCCCAAATTAACGCTGGTCGGGGCAATAATGAACGATATGGTTCTTTGCGGCGGCGGAGCAACTTGATCACGTTCGATTGTGACACTCAAATCCACAACTTGCGACATTATTTCATCAGAAGTTTGCGAGGCCGAGCCAAAATACCAAAACACTGAATCGTTGTTTTGCAGAATATAATCAGCCGCGCCGATAGAAGGACGTATGTTGTTCACCTTGTATTGCCAGCCGTTTATGCCAGAGGCTTGGTCATTTCCGATTTGTTCGAGGTACGGACCAAAACTTGTATCTCGAATAACATAGCTAAAGCCGCACTGGGTTGAGGCGTTGCGGACTATGTCTAAGGCGCTGGGGCCTTGTGTTTGGCCCTGGCAAATAACTCCAGCTGAACCCTGAATAGTAAACTGGAAACCCGTAGATAGGGTGTTGTAAATATTTAACGGCAAAGTGCTGCCCTGCAGGGCAATCACGGCGTGGGCAGTGTTTGAGGCAGAAAGCGACTGCTCGCCGGACGTGGCATTATATTTAAAATAACCGCTTGGGTCTTGCAATGACTCAAGAAATGTTCGCGGATTGCCGTTTGGTTTGTTCCAGGATTCTACTGACTGACCAGCCGCGTTTATGGCCCACATTGCCCAAGCCGTGGAGGATGAATCTGAAGCCGTGCTACCGAAAGAGCGAAAGCCTCCATCATTATTTTGTACGGAGTGCAAATAATTTAAACCGGCGGTAGCGCGCGGATGCGAGCCTGAACCTGCAGAAATAAGGGCAGTAATAGCTGCGGCGGTCATATCGGTGCTAGAGCCTGCACCTGGCGCAAAACCCCAGCCGCCATCGCCGTTTTGGTTGTTTAAAATGAAATTTTTCGAATTAACTATGACAGCATCCGAAACAGGTTCACCGGCCGAAATAAGCGCTAAAATTCCGAAAATATCGTCATTTAGCAGGCCTGCATCGCCAAGCTGGTTGTTGTTTTGAAAATTTTTAAGACGGTCGACATAATCGGTATTTCCGAATGTTCGCGGATTTTGGTTTAAGGCGGTAATAGCCAAAATCGGAGTTGCATAGCCGATGGCGGTTATACTTGAAATATTAGCTAAATGGCCGGTAGGAATGGAGGTTTCACCTAAAGCGGCCAAGCCGATCGTGGCCCAAGCCTGGTCGCCATGCGAGAGCAAGTAACTTTTAGCGCTGGACGTGTTATAAGCTGCGGAATAGTTAACAGGGAGTAAGGCAGTAACAGTTGCGGCCAGTATCAACAAACTGATTTTCTTTGACATATTTATCTTTCTAAACAAAATAAACGCCCGGGAAGAGCGTTTTGTCAAAGAAAGTCTTTGGACTTTGCGCCCTATGCTCGTAGGGAAGTTTATTTTTTACCATTCTCGCGCAAACGCGAAAATAGTTTTCTTTTCACCATTGGTTTTCTGACTTAGCGCGCATATGCGCCTTACAGTTGCGGCACAGTACTGGATTTGCACCAGTTTGCCCAAATGGCGAAATTTGAATTGTTAAGGTATTTAGATTTTATGCCTCACTTCATCTAATGTCAAAGTTAATCTTTCCACAACCCCATGGCTAGTGCTAGAATAAAGTTATGTTTCCCGTATAACTTCCCCGATACGTGTCCTGTAGTGTCCGCCCAGGGCGGACTACTACTGGGATTCTGCTAGTATTGTGTGATGAGGTGAGCAAGATCAGTATTTAACTACGCATTTAATTCCGGAATTCATTAACTAAATCTTAAGCCGCAGAATAGAATAATATAAGGTTTGTTTATAGAATTAACTTAATAACCGATAAATATGGCTTTTATACAAAGTCTTAAGATTATCGGGGTAAATATACGGGATGGTATTAGTTTTTGACATCGGCGCGACCAGCACCAGAATAGCCCGTTCTCAAGACGGAAATACGCTTTCCGATATTGAAGTTTATGGTACGGTTGACGATTTTGAAAAAGAGCTTGAGCTATTTTCCCGGTATCAAAATGAGTTTTTGAAAGGCGCGGAAATTAAAGGCGTGGCCGGCGGTTTGGCCGGGTCGTTCAACAAAGATAAAGGCAGTTTGTTCCGCTGTAAAACTAAATCATTTATCAATGCTCCCTTCAAAGAAAAACTGGCGGAAATTTTTGCTGCGCCGGTTTTTTTGGAAAACGACGCTGTGGTGGCCGGTTTGGGCGAAGCTCATTTTGGCGCATCACGCGGCTATCATATCTCCGCATATCTTACAATCAGCACGGGCTTGGGCGGGGCAAAAATTGTTGATGGTAGGCCGGCCGAGCGCACTTGGGGTTTTGAGCCTGGCAAACAGCGCGTGGTCATAGGCGATCAGTTGGTCAGGCTCGAGGACTATATTTCCGGATCAGCCATTATCAAAGAATTCGGCGCTCGCGCCTCTGATATTCACGATAAGGCTGTGTGGGCCGAAATCGAAAAAAGAATAGCTTTAGCCATTAACAACACTGCAGTTATGTGGTCGCCGGAAATAGTAGTTCTTGGCGGCGGAGCGGTGCTCGATACTGACTTGGATCTGGCCAAAGTCACGGCCGAACTTGAAAAAATATTACTTACTTTCCCGGCGCTCCCTGTTTTAAAAAAGGCCGAGCTCGGCGATTCGGCTGGGCTTTATGGCGCTTTGAAGCTTTTAGGCTAGGTTTATGCTGAGCGAGTATAAAAAGGCGCGCGAATATCTCGAAGGTTTGATCGCGGCAAGCAAAGAAAGTAAGGTCAGGGATTTTCCCGACCTACGCGCCAAACGAATGAGCCGATTGATGAATCTGCTTGGTATAAATCAGGCAGATTTTAAAATTATTCACATCACGGGCACGGCCGGCAAGGGAAGTACAGCCAATATGATTCACTCCTGTTTAGTTGTCGCTGAAAATAGGGCCGGCCTCTACACCTCGCCGCACTTAACTACTTTAATTGAACGGATAAAAGTGGGGGATCAATACATCTCTCCGCGGGATTTTTCCAAACTGGTCAATAGAGTTAAACGCGTTGCTGCCGGGGTTAAGAAAACAAGCCTTGGGCCCTTTTCTTATTTTGAGGTTTTATTGGCTGTTGCTTTTCTTTATTTCCGGCAAACAAAGTGTGAATACGTCGTGCTTGAGGCGGGCGTTGGGGGCCGGAGGGACAGTACCAATTTTGTACGCAGGCCGCTCGTTAGTGTTATTACCAACATCGGCCTGGACCACACTTATGTTTTGGGCAAAAACTTAAAGCAGATTGCCTCGGACAAGGCGGGTGTTATTAAAAAAGGTTCGAAATTTTTTACAGCCGAAAAAAAACAAAGTCTGCTCGCTGTTTTCAAAAAACGGTGCCAAAAGGTGGGCGCCGACTTCGTTTTCGTCAAAGGCGATAATGAAGAATTGGCTGCGGCTGTGGCCGGAGAATTGGCAGTCTCAAAATCAAAGATTAAAACCGCGCTAAAACGGGCCAGGCTTCCGGGCCGGTTTGAGTTGGTTCAAAAAAAGCCGTTGATCATTTTGGACGTAGCCCACAATACCTTAAAAATGCAGCGTACTTTGAAAAATTTAAAAAAAATTAAATATAAAAGATTGCATCTAATTCTTTCCGTGCCCTTTAGCGGCCCTCTTATAGCGGCGGAAAAATTGATAATTGCCAAGGCTGATTTTATTTATTTTAGCCATGAGACTTTAAAATGGCAGGCGGTAAGTTACAGGCGGACTATCCAAAAATCACTTGGCAAACAACTGGCCCAAAAAAACTTTTTAATTTTTACCGATCCGGAAGCGGCCTTGAATAAAGCCTTAAAACAGGCACAAGTGCAAGATTTAATTCTAATTACGAGTTCATTTTATCTTGCCGGAATGTTAGGGCGGCGCTGGCGCTCGGAAAATTTTATACTCACTAAGAGGCGACCTTTTTAATTCCTTTTCTTTACAGTGGGGCATAACTTATGGTATACTATATATGATATGTTCCCAAAGGAAGAAAGCAAAAATTCTGAAAATCTATCTGCTAATAGTTTTAGCCACCTCCCGAAACAGGCAACCGCCCAGGGTCTGACCTACGTTATCGGCGCCTTTGGTTTCGTAGCGGCGCTTGCTTGGAATGAAGCGATCAAGTCTTTGCTTGATCGTTTTTTTAAGTCCGATAACAATGTCGTTTCTTTGTTTGTTTATGCTTCGGTAGTTACCATAATCGCCATAATCGCCACCGCCCGCCTAGCTAAAATTAATCAAAGGTTCAGTTCGGTCCAGGAGAAAAAATAAATGGCGGTTGTGCATAAGGAAATACATCTTAATACCAATAAGCAATTTCAACTTTATCCCATTACCAAGCAAGTCGAGCAGATTCTATTTGATTCGGGAATCAATTCCGGCATCTGCAACATTTTTGTTCCGCATTCGACTGCGGCCGTGCGCCTAAACGACAACGAGCCGCTCTTGCACCAGGATGTTATGAAAATAATATACCGCTTGGTGCCGGTTGACATTGCTTACGGGCACGACAATTTTGAGAACAGGACCAATATCAACCCGAACGAGCGCAGTAACGGCCATGCCCATGTCAAAGCTTTCCTGGCCGGCTCCTCGGAGACCGTACCGGTGGTCAACGGGCATCTGCAGTTGGGGCAGCATCAGAATATCTTTTTCGTTGAATTCGACGGCAGCCGCAGCCGTCAGGTAAATGTTACGATTATCGGCGAGTGAAGCTCTACTAACTACTAACTACTTACTAATAAATAAAAGGTCGAATTTCCGCAAAAATCATTGATATTAAATTAGAAAACAATGGATACACTACAAGATCAAATTGTCTACTCCTTTCAGTCGTTGTGGGACAAATTGGCGGCTTTCTTGCCGAATTTGCTCGCGGCGATTATCGTTTTGATTTTGGGCTGGTTGGTAGCAAGTTTGCTTGGCCAATTGGTTCAAAGGGTCTTAACCATGATCCAGTTGGACGTTTTGGCCAACCGCTTGGGCCTCGATCGTTTGGGCGCTCAAGTGGGCCGCAAGCTCTCCTTGGCCGCTCTGGGTGGTTGGTTGATTAAATGGTTCGTTATCGTTGGCGCTTTCTTTGCCGCCGCCGATATCCTGAACCTCGATAATGTCAGCAACTTCTTTGTTGCTCAAGTGCTGCCTTACTTCGGCCACGTTATAGCAGCAACAGCAATTTTGGTTATTGGTGCCGTGGCGGCTAACTTCCTTAGTGAAGTTGTCCGCGGGGCGGTTCGCGCAGCCGGTGTTAATGTAGCCGGTGCCGCCGCTTCCATTACCAAATGGTCAATTGTCGTAGTTACCGTCCTGGCCGCGTTAAGCGAATTGCAGTTGGCTGATGACTTCCTAAGAACGCTTTACATAGGCATCATTGCCATGATCGCCATTGCCGGCGGTTTGGCTTTCGGCCTTGGCGGCCGCGACCATGCCCGCAAGGTTTTGGATGACAT
>MFES01000016.1:36468-42631 GCA_001779955.1 Candidatus Doudnabacteria bacterium RIFCSPHIGHO2_02_FULL_46_11
AACCGTCCTTCGATCCGCCAGCTGGCGGACAAGGGCGGTTTTTTATTAAATGCGTGCCGGAGCATCTGGCTTAGCCAGTGGGGAGGTTGCCTGTTGCCGCGGACATTTATCCGCAGGTAACAGAACACCTTGCAAGGAAGTGCGGGGAGCGAGCTCCGCAGAATGCGGGACGAGTTGGGGAGAAACCATGGGTTTCTAGCCCCAGAGCTATATCATTTTTGTTTGAATTCCGGCCGAGAGTAAAAGTATTACCAAACCGAGGGAAACGAACGGCCAGGTTTCGTCGGGCGGTACAAAGTTTTCTTTTTGTGAAATTTTTGTTTCCGGTATATCGTTAATTATATTATTAGCCCGGGGGGCAAGCAGGCTCATTCCGTTGAGAATTTTTTGGGTGTCAACGGTCAGCTTGACGAGAGTAGCCGGTTTTTCTTTTTGATTGACGTCCTTGAGGTTTAAGACCAAGGGACTAAAATTTTCTTCGGTAAGGCCTAAGCTCGGTTGGCTTTGTCGTCCGAACAGCTGCACGATAATTGTGCCGCTGCGCGTTTTTTGAATGCCGTTGATGTCGCTGAAGGTACCTTCCGTAATAGCGTAGCCCACCTCCTCATATTCGGCGCTTAGAATGTTTTCACGGTGCTTGGGGCTTTCCATCCAGGCTTGCTCAACGGCTTCGGCGTTGTCAAAATCGAGAGCCAGGTTTTCCCCGGCATAAATATATTCGTAGTTAGCTTGGCGAAACCAGTGCCAGGGATCAAATCCCAGGGGACTGGTATGGGCGAAATAGCCCGCCGCCACCATATCGGCCGCTTTCAGGTTTGCGGCCCTCTCTAAAAGCGGGCTGCGGCGCAAAGGATGAATGCCGGCCGCGGCCCTGTCTTGGTTTAAGACCTTAATCAATGACGGAATATCCAAAGTATCCGCGTTTTGGCCGTTTTGAGCTTTGGCTGTTTCTGCGCCCAAGAACAGGGGCGATAGCAAAATAAGCCACAGCGCTATCGCAAAAATAAGCTTTTCCGAGCTTTTCCGAGCGTTTTTCATTTAGTTTTGTTTTTGTTTCCCCTCACACCTCGACTTAAGTCAGGTGTGAGGATCAGTCCGCACGCCAAAGCTGCCTAGCAAGTTATTGGTGTGCGGGTAGATTGTGATTTTGTTTCTTTTTAGAGTGACTTACACTAAATATAGTATAGCACATCCCATGCTTTAATGCAAGGGCAAAATTTAAAATATATGCTAATATTTAAGCATTGGTTAAATATTTATTATTTCTTTAACTCCATCATCATGGACCACGAACCCAGTTTGCTAAGCCAGCGGCCAAAATTGCGTATTTTTTTATTACTTATTCTTCTCGGCCTAACCATAATTTTAAGCCTTGGCACTTATGCCGCGGCCAAACTTAAAGTACCCTTAGACCAAGACGGCGCATTGCGCATTGTTACAATAAACCAAGGGACAACCGCACGTCAGGTTTCTGGCATTTTGGAACGCGCCGGCATAATAAGCGAAGACCGTTTGTTTTTGTACTATCTCTGGATCAAAGGCGCGCGTGAAAAAATTCAGGCCGGAAACTATGAGTTGTCCGCGGCCATGACAATACCGGAAGTGGTTCAAAAAATTACAGTCGGCGAAGTTGTGACTAACGAAATTAGGATCCGCATAGGTGAGGGCTGGCGGTTAAGCCAAATTGCCGATGAGCTGGAAAAATCCGGAGTCGGCACGGCCGATGATTTTTTCAAACTAGCCGGGAGCACCCCTGCCACCGGCGGCCGCTTTGCTTCAAGGGAAATCACAAATCGTTACTCCTTCCTGAATAATTTACCGCCCAGCGCCTCGCTTGAAGGTTTTTTATTCCCCGATACTTATATCATTACCCATGAAGGCGGCGCGGCAGAGTTAATTCATAAAGCCCTTCAGAATTTCGAGAATAAAGTTAGCAGCGATATTTTAGAACAAGCTAAAATACAAAACCGCTCGCTCTACGAAATAATTACCATGGCCTCTCTGGTCGAAGCCGAAGTCGGTCGGAATGTTGTCGGCCGCGGGTTGACCGAAACTGAAATTTTTGAAATCAAGGAGGAACGAAAAACCGTGGCGGATGTTTTTTGGTCGCGTTTGGATTTAGGTATGGCCCTCGAGTCCGATGCCTCAATCAGCTATGCCACCGGCAAGGCTCTTACGCGGGCGACCTTTGAGGACTTGGAGGTAAACTCTTCTTACAATACTTACCGCAATCCGGGTTTGCCTAAAGGTCCCATAGGCGGCCCTAGTTTAGAATCGATTGTCGCCACTCTAAACCCGGCCAATACCGAATTCCTTTTTTTCGTAACCGATTTGAGCGGCAAGGCTTACTTTGCCGAAACGCTAGTGGGACACAACCGCAACCGGGCTAATCATTTGGATTAAAATAAACCGGCCGCAAAGTTGCGAGCGAGGAGCTAGGTTGGATTTTATGGGTCGCTACGCAGGGCGTTGAGTTTCCTTTGCCGCACCACCGCACGCCTACTATTTTTTACTGAAAAAACTTTTATTATTTTGGAGATTTGGTATCATTTGAATATGAGAATACCCGAAGGATCAAGGGAACATAGGGAAAATTCAAAAGACTATGAGCTCTATATTTCCGTTACCAGGCATGGCCCGAAAGCCGGACAACATTCGGAAGAATTGTCGGAGTCGGGTAAACAGGATGTTGCTGATTATTTTTATGAGGCCTATGAAGGTGTGCCAATTGACAGCCGGAATAGAAAAGTAGTTAGTTCCAAGGTGAAACGCGTGTTACAAACCACCAGGATTGCCGAGAACTCACTTGAACAATATAACGAAGCAGAACCTGTAGCAGTTGAAATAGCAGAAGGAATTTCAGAACTGGGCGTAGATGATTATGTTAGGTCATTGCCGGAAGAACAGCGAGAAAATTGGTTTCAAGATTGGTATAAATCAGAAGAAGGACACAAGGCCACGGCCAATTTTATTGGTTGGCTTTTGGAGCAAATTTCTAATGCTAGGCAAGCTGGGGGGAAGTTAGAAATCGATACTTATTCTCATGGGCCTGTGATGGCGGCTTTTCTAGTGAGATTGGAGGATCAATTAGGTCTGCAGTTTATAGCAAGAGGGAAAGATGATCCTTTAAGATTAAATCGTAACAAACTCTTAGGTGAGGGCGGGGACTTCTCGGTTCTTAGTAATTTTAATATCCAGGTTAGTAGCAAAAATCCAGAATTGATTCGTATCATTTTTCACGGAAAAACGACCGAAGTACCATTAGATGAACTTGAAAAAATTAGATGAAAATTGTCAAAGGTATAACAGCTTCTTCGGGTGTGGCGAAAGGGAGTGCTCTTGTAATAAAAGATCCAATGCAAGCTACCTCAGTTTCAGCTGGAAATTATATTGTCGTTGCTCCTTATACGACCCCGCTTTTAAATATAATTTTGTTAAATGCAAAAGGGATAGTTTGTGAAACGGGCGGAATGACTACTCATGCCGCTATCATTTCGCGCGAGTTAAATATACCGTGTGTTATGAGTGCTCAAGGGATTATGAATCAAGTGCAAAATGGTCAAATTGTTGAAATTAAGGCGGAGAGTGGCGAGGTGATTATTTATGATGAATAATGCAGAGGATCTATATAATTTATTTTTCGAACAGTTTCTCCCGACTATTTTGGAAAATCAGAAAAATGGCGGTGGGCGTTGGCCGATGCCGATTTTTGAACAATCCTTTTCGGTATCCAATTTTTCTGCGCCGGTAGTAGTCGAGGAATTTATGTCAACCGTTCAAAAATTAAATGAAAA
Organism: Candidatus Doudnabacteria bacterium RIFCSPHIGHO2_02_FULL_46_11; assembly: GCA_001779955.1. Classification (GTDB taxonomy): domain Bacteria; phylum Patescibacteriota; class Doudnabacteria; order UBA920; family 2-02-FULL-46-11; genus 2-02-FULL-46-11. The sequence continues at coordinate 40,263 of MFES01000016.1, forward strand.
AGGGATGACTGATGTTCAGATTGGCCAGAAGTATCGTTACCCATCACGATTAGCTCGTTTTCAACACTTGTTTGCCGGTCGGTATTTATGGTTAGACAAATACGACCCAATAACAGTGGCTCACAAATTCATTTCAATTTTGAGCACCATGTATCCACAAAATTTATTTTGTCAAGGCAAAAAGAATTTAATTTACACTGAAGAAAGCATAGCCAATGAATATGGATCGTATTTAAATTTGGGTCCGGCGCGCGATATAAATTTAGAGATTGCTAGCTTAGAGCGATTATTTTATTTATTGTCAGAGTCGTTTTCACCACGGTTTGTTAATACTCATTTCGAGTTCAGTGGCCAATATAAGGTGGGCAAGAACTGGCTGATTCTTAAAGAGTATCACGACTTACAACCGGATTTCATTCCAATTCACTTTGAGTATAGTTTTCATACGGTAACAATAATACATACCTATGGGGCCGAAATTGATTATCAAGTTGATATTATGTGTCGTCCACAGGCTTCGAATCAAAGCATGCCTGAACCAAAACAGAGCATACTTTTGGTTGATAATAGATTAGTGAATGATTTAACAGCCATTCGTTTGTATCAGAAACAAGTTATGGCGACCATGGAACTGGCCGTGAATTATGTGGCAGGTTTGAGAACAAAAGAACAGATTGTAACATTTAATACCGGTATGGAAATTTTGACTTTATTATCACCAATTAGTGCTCAAAGACAATCACTGATTAAAGCTGCCCTGGAAAATTTCAGAAATTCAGAATTCCAAAACCGTTCCGATCAATTAAATGCCTATGTCAAAGCCACGCCCAGGGATGAGAATGGCTGGAGAGGAATTTTTGATCCTAGAATTAAGCAAAGAATCTAATGAATAGATTTGAAGGCATTGATTTCATTCATCCCGAAGCCGAAGTCCAACCTCTATATGGGCAAGGTCGATTTGCCGAAGTTGCGAGTCTTAAGTTACCGGAAAATTTAAAAGGAAAATATAACTTTGGTTGGATTGTAAAAGTATATCGGGAACCGTATTTGGAATCAGGCGAGGCTGATGCCGCAGAAGCAGTTAAAAGTCTGAAAAACAGACGTGAATTTTTGAAATATTATTTCCAAGAATTGCCGAATTTTGTGGTGGATAGCCAGTATGTCATGGGTGGATCTGCCGATAGTCCTACAATTTATGAGTTTCAGGAAGAAATATCTCCGCGATTAAGTTTTGATCAGGGTCTTTCTCTTAATGATATCTGTGTAGCTCAATTATTTAATGATTTGAACGAGCAACAGCAGGAAGCGGCACAAGTTAGAAATCAAAGGTTTAGCAAGGCTTGGGCTAATTTCGACAGGAATCGGCGTCTCAACCTAAGGAGACAGTTAACAACCCTCGTTGAGCTTTTAAATGAAATGCCAAATTGGCGTCCTGTTCAGGAAGGTAGCGAACAATTTAGAGAGTTTGAACATCATGTTATAGATTTGCATGGTTTAGATAACATACTTGTTGATCAGCAAGGGAATCTTAGGTTAGTCGATACAAATTTTCTTTTTGATTTAGAAAATCCTACACGTTTGATGAATGATAAAGCATCTTTGGAAAATTACCAACTTGATATTGATATGGTCAAATTTGCCCTTCGTAAGGTCATATCAGAACTTGATAAAATAGAGTAGACACCACACCCAACAATTTTTTACTAAAAACTTGACAAGTTTTAGGCCTTGAGTATAATGGTATTTAGTATGACGAATTCACGAATAATACAATCCGCAGTTTATATGATGGCCATGATGACTCGGCGCTCTGGCGACGGATTTATTCGTGGTTAATATTTAAGTTAAACCATTCGAAACCCGACTCGCCAGCAGGCGAGTTTTTTTGTTTGGGTTTTCGGATGGTGGGCAAGATGGCGTAGGGGGCGCGATCGTGTATACCACCGGCACCCCATACTATCACTAGGAGGACACAATGCGTGAGATCAAGGAAACCGCACAGCGGAGCACCTACGAGCATCTTAGCCAGGGACAGGGCCAGGGACAGGAATCGGCCGTTCCGTCATGGGTGAATCTGCACACAACAATTTTCAATCTGGATGGCGAGGAACTGCACATCGTCGGTACGAGTCCGCGCTGGACTGGATGGAATGGTTGCAGCTACGTAATACTTGGTTCATCTGACCTGCGTGTAGAAGGTCCGGTTTACCAGGATGCGCTCGTTGACTGCCACTACTTCATTCTCCTCGCAAAAAGGGCTGACGGCGAGGGGGTGGAGGCTGGATACTCGGCTGAACTGCTGGCGGTGGACGAAGTGGGTTTTGGAACGCCGCTTCGCGGGTTGGCGAGGACACAGATTTCGTTGAGGA
>MFES01000016.1:42670-49665 GCA_001779955.1 Candidatus Doudnabacteria bacterium RIFCSPHIGHO2_02_FULL_46_11
GCCGGATCGAGCTTAAGAAAGCTCGCCAACACGGCGACCTAGACCGCGCCAAACAACTTTCGGCTCTAATCGAGGAATTACTATGGTTCGCGAACGGTAAGACCGATCGCTGGCCGAGTGATTCCGCTCTTTTGGAGGGAGTTCCGACTCCATAACCAGGAGAGTATTTCAATCGGTTGGGCGGTGGGTACGGCCGAATGGCCGTACCCACAAAACGATAAGGAGACGACAATGCATGGACTAGGAAAAATTCGTGAGTTGAACGGCAGTATTCAGGGAGCACAACTCTGCTCCGCGCGCTATCGCAAATTGCGCGACCGGGCGATCCGGCGCCGGGATTGGACGCGAGCCAAGCGCTATGACGGCTATATGCGCGATTTCGACCGTTTCGCCGCGGGTGAAATTGAAGTATGGCCCGATGCCCGCGCCCGTGACCAGAATTTGTTCACGGTTTCAGTGGGCCGCGACTTTGACCTTGTTCTGGCGAAAATCAATCGCCGGGCAAAAAAGGAGGATCGAGATAATCTGCGTCGGGGTAGGTGATGCCTGCCCCGACTGTCGAGATAAGAGCGGTGCTGAACGTGGGTGCTACTCTTGACTTTTTTATTGACAGGAGGGAAGTTTTAGATTATAGTGTTTTTACCTTAGCAATAAGGTAAATCCGTTCGTCCGCCCAAGGCGGATTGCGGATAAATCCGAAGACCGTAGGCCCCTTCGATAAACTCAGGGTTAAATATCCTACGCAGGAATCCAGTAGTAGTCCGCCCCGGGCAGACACTACCGGACAGGGTTTTACAGGTCGATCCTGTTTAAGATTCCAGTCTTCGGCAAAATTATTAGCCGAAGATATTTTATTTTTTGGGAGTACAATTGGGTTTTCTCTTGGGAAGAGGTCGACGCGAAGCGTCGACACCAGCAGGTTCCATAATCTCCCAGTTACTTTATGGCTAAAACAAGAGTACAAAAAGAGCAGACCGTAAGCGAACTTACCGACATCCTTAAAAATTCTAAGGGTGTGGTGTTTGCCGATTATCGCGGTTTGTCGGTTAAAGAAATAAGTGAACTACGCAAAAGGGCGCGGGCAGAAGGTACTAAGGTTTTAGTGGCCAAACTTACCCTGGTGCGCAAAGCGCTCAAAGATGCAGGCTTAGATATTAACCTAGATATGGAAGTGCCGACTGCCATGGCTTATTCCATGGACGACGAGGTAACTCCGGCCAAAATTTTGGCCAAGTTTGCCGCTGACACCAAGAAGCTCGAGTTGCTCGCCGGCATTTTTGAAGGCAAACTTCTCGGTTCTGTTGAGATAAAAGCTCTTTCTAAATTGCCAGGCAAGCAAGAATTGCGCGGACAAGTGGTATCGGTTATTGCCGGCCCGATGCGCGGGCTGGTGCTTGTTATGAGTGGGGTTCAACGAAGTCTACTATATGCTTTAAAGGCCATAGTAGAGAAAACAGGCACGACAGCTTAATGAAAAATGTAAATATCAAAGATCATAATGACAGTGTAAAATTATAAAATTTTGAATTGTAATTTTGCATTTTGATTTTTGAATTTTGATTTATTGCGACAAATGTGCACAAGTATTGTTAATAATTAAGATAAGTATTTAAAAAGATTATGTCTGATAATGAAAATAACGTAGAAGTTCCGGCCAAGTTCCAAAATTTGGTTGGCGAAATTGAAAAACTTTCCGTTTTGGATTTATCCGAATTGGTGAAAGTTCTCGAAGCAAAGTTCGGCGTTTCCGCTGCCGCTCCGGTTATGGCCGCCGTCGGCCCTGTTGCAGCCGCCGCTCCCGTAGAAGAGAAGAGCGAGTTTTCTGTGGAATTGACCGCTGCCGGCGGCAACAAAATTGCCGTTATTAAGGCTGTGCGTGAAGTTACCGGCCTAGGCTTGAAAGAAGCCAAGGATATTGTCGATGCCGCTCCGAAGATGGTAAAAGAAAATGCCCCCAAGGCCGAGGCCGATGCCTTAAAGGCTAAGCTTGAAGAAGCCGGCGCCACCGTTACTTTAAAATAATTTATCTGTCGAATAAACTAAAAAATCCCCGTGAAGGCGGGGATTTTAATTATAGGTTTGCGGTGGGTGTGTCTGTCGGAGGGGGAGGAATGACAAGCGGTATAGGTTGGCTGGTATCAGCCGGCGGTCTGCCTGATCCGCCTCCGCCAGCCGGCGGAGTGGTATCAGAATCCGGAGCCCCGCCTACATCAGCCGGCGGCGGAATAGCCGCGGCTTGCTGCGCCGCTTCCTGTTCTTGCTTTCTTTTTAAGTATTCCTGTACCGGACGCTCCCAGCGCGGGTCGCTCGGACGCTCGGACCGTGTCGCCAATCTTGCGCTCGAAACTCCGGTCAATTGCCATTCGGCCAGATATTCTCCGGCAACAAGTCTCATGTTTTCCGGTCTCTGGAATTCTTCGTAAGTCTGTCCTTCCATGGCCCGCAACATGATTTTTCGCCATAAAGGCGCGGCTGTAACCACGCCGTCGGCATTATAGCGCATGTACCGGCCGTTATTGTTGCCGGTCCAAACGCCCACTGCGCGCGAGGTGGTATAGCCCATGGTCCAGCCGTCGCGCCAATCCTGGCTGGTGCCCGTTTTAGCCGCTACGGTTCTCCCGGAAAAAGCCAAGGGTGAATTTGCGCCAAAGATGAACGACCGGGCCTGGTTATCGGTAAGAATGTTTGTAATTTCATAGGCTACTTCCGCCGGAATGGCCGCTTGAGCCGCAGGTTTAAATTCGTAAAGTTCGCGGTCGGCATAATCTTTCACGGAAAGTATCGAGGCGGCCGCATTGAAATTCCCAGCCTGGCCTAAAGTCCCGAAGGCGGCCGTGTGTTCTAAAAGTTTTACTTCGCCGGCGCCCAAGCCCACGGCCAAGCCGTATTGGTCTCGGTCAATAAGGGTGGTGTAGCCAAAGCGTTCGGCTGTGTTGATTACCTGGTCAACGCCGACAATGGCCGTGGCCTTAACAGCCGGAATGTTGAGTGAGCCGGCCAGAGTTTTTCTTATCGGCAGCGGACCGCTGGTCGTGCCGCTGTAGTTTTTCGGGCAGTAATTTCTTTCAAAACAAGTGGACACGTCGTAAAGTATTGAGGCCGGCGAATAGCTGGTGTGAGTAAAGAGGGCCGAATAGACAATCGGCTTAAAAGACGAACCGGGTTGCCTTAGTGAGGTGGCGATGTTGACCTCGCCGTCTATTTTAGAATCGTAATAATCGAAACTGCCGGCCAGGGCCAGGATTTCCCCGGTCCGGGGATCAAGCACCACGGCGCCGGCATTGCTCGCCCCATAGGAATTAATGCGCCTGCGTTCCGATTTCATTGCCTCTTCAACATGAGCCTGGAGTTCACTGTCCAGGCTAGTGCGCACCACCAAGCCGCCTCCCTCGACTTTTTCGCGGCCGTAAACCTCAATCAATCGGTCCCGCACCATTAATGAAAAGTGCGGCGCAACGATCGGATGGGCAATGGGCTTAACATCCACTTGGGCAGTTTTGGCCGCTTCCAGCTCTGCGCGCGTAATTACGCCCGCAGAAAACATTTGCTCAAGTATTTCATCGCGGCGGCGGTCAAGCTCTTTGCGGTTGCCGATGTAAAGGGATAATCTTCCGGGCGATTGAGGCAGGGCGGCCAGTGTGGCAACTTCCGTCAGGTTGAGTTGCGTGAGCTCCTTGCCGAAAAAAGTGGCGGCCGCTTTTTTGACGCCTAACACATTACTGCCGTACGACACGCTGTTAAGGTAGGCGGTGAGAATTTCGTCTTTCGTCATTTGCGTTTCAAGCACGACTGCGGCCAGGGCTTCTTTGGCTTTGCGTTGCACGGTTTTTTCCGATGAAAGCAGGGTATTTTTTATAAGCTGCTGGGTAATGGTCGAGCCGCCTTCAACTACCCGGCCGGCCCTCATGTTCGCTAAGGATGCCCGGGCGATGCTTTTCAGGTTTATACCCGGATGTACGTAAAAATCCCGATCTTCCGCGGCAATAGTCGCTTCCTTCATAAGGTGGGGAATTTCCGAGCTTTGGGCTATTTCCCGCTTTATCTCGCCCCCCACTTCGTAGAGTAACTTGCCGTCCCGATCGAGGATCTTACTGGTTATAGGCAGGAGATTATTAAAATCGGCCCCGGCCAGCTGGGGGGTTACGGCAAAGTAAAGGTGGGCCATGTAGCCTAAAATTCCGCAACCGACAATGACAAAAGACATAAGAACGGCGGCAAGGAGCTTGCGGTGTTTGGTATATTTTATTCGGCGGATTAGTAAAGTGAGTTTTTTCATTCTTTCAAAATCTAGGCCCAGTCGGCCAATTTAGCCATCTTAGGTTTGTACATCAATTGTTGCTCTTTTGTCAAATCTTGTCATTAGTGCACAAACTTCTGTTTAGACCCTTGGCACAAGCCCCAGTCTATATAAAACAACAACTAGTGTGGATAGTTGTTGTGAAATTGTTCTGACTTGAAGACGATTCTCTATTTTTCCTTGAGGCGCTTGTTCAATTCCTGCCAGCGTTTTTGCAAATTTTTCCAGACAGCCGCCTGGGCGGCATCTTCGCTATCCAGGTTGTAGCTTTCAGCCAGCAGGGTTTCGCTGTCGGCAAGGAGTGCCTCGGCCCGGTTCGTGTCCCTAAAAATAATCGCTGTTTCCGCCTGGCTAAGATTTTCACGGATTAGGTCAAAAGCGCGTACGGCCTCATAATTTTGTCGCGCCTCAATTTCTGAACTGACGTTTTGCGATATCAAAATTCCGGTGAAGATCACGAAAATTAAGGCAATGGAAAAGACTCTCACGAATTTAGGGTTAAGATTGCCTATGAATTGCCTAAAACCGCCGGGCATCAAAAGCTTTGTCGGCAGTTTTTTAGCTTCATAAATTTGCGCTGTTTTGCCCATGGAAACGATAAGGGCGGCTAAGGCTTGCTTGTCATTTACCAGACCCCGCACGCTGGCCAGTATTTTATCACAGCCTTCCTGCGCCGGGTTGTTGCGCAGGATGGTTGTGAGCTGGTCGGTGCTTATGAAATTAAACAAGCTTTTGAGTGAAATGACGATAGTATCGCCAGCCTGTAATTTTCCGCTGACAAAGCTGGAAATTATTTTCGATTGCTCTGCCGACTCGCCGCCGTTGCTTATGTTAAGGAGTTTTTGTCCTCTGGCAAGGCAGACTAAAGTTTCGCCGCGCGTGGCCGCAGCAATCGAGCTGTTATTTATCTCGACCAGGGCAAAGGAAACTCCCAGGAGAGATTTGAGTGAGCCTTCGTTCAGGGCATTTCTTAATTCGAAATTCACTCGCGCCATTCGCTCGTTTGCCGTGGTTTCCTGAAGCGGTTGGGGGAGAGCCGCGGAAAAAGCCGATACAAGTTTTCTGAAAAAAATCTGGGCCTCATTTTTATCCTCCATATTTTTAACTTGGGCAACGATAAAAATGCGCGCACCCGATTCGTAGTCGGTTGAGTCATAAAGCAAAACGTCGCCGCCGAATTTTTGGCGTTTCACTTTGTAAAGCTGGCCTAAAGATATGCCGTCGGTTCGCTCAACCGTGTTTTCCATTGATTCTTTATCTTTTTTTCTGAGCCTCAGCTTTTCGAGCATTGATTTTTGTGTCTTTAGCCGGGTATTGACCTTTCTTTTATTTTAGCGCAAAATTTGATATTTTATAAGAGTACTTACTTCCCACTATTAAATGAGCCGGAGATCATCTGGTTTCGCCAGTGACCGTAGGCATCCCTGGAAAGGGGAATTAGACCGCAGCGCGGTCGTCAAAGGGGAAAACCCGAACGAAGTTCAAGGGTTTGCCCCGTTGAAAACTATATATGTTTACCGCTTTAATAGATACTCCGCCACGCACGAAGATCGCCACTTTCTTTCTAAGCACCAGGGCCCGCTCGTTTCATCCTGAAGAAATCCGAAAAGCCGTGGCCGAGCCTGGCTCCATGGTAGTTTCCACCTTGCGCCACCTGGCCAAGGGTGGCTTTTTGAAATCAAGCGAGCGGCGCGGGGAAATATACTACCGTCTTAACCCCAGGTACCCTTACCTCGACGAGCTAACGGGTTTTTTGGTCAAAAAACCCTTGCGGTTTAAAGATATGGTTTGGCTCGAACTTGAAAGATTGAATAATACGAATCTGGTGGTTCTGACCGGAATTTTCACCGGGCAGGGTGCCATGCCAACCGATATGGTGGTTGTCGGCAATCCATCGCAGGTCGTGTTAAAGCGAATAATAGAACGCATTGAAAAAGAAATGCGGTTTGAGTTGAACTACACTGTTTTTACGAACGCTGAATTTGAAGACAGGGTTAATATGTACGAAAGGTTCACCCGCGACCTTTTCGATAACCCTCATCTGATTGTTTTGGACAGGCGCAATAAAAACCCTAAACCAAAAACGATTCAAATCAAACCAAAAATTTCAAAAAAATAAGCCAGCTAGGCATTGATCTCGAACGAAATCCTGTTTTCACAGACAGACACCAAAAAGCATTTCTTACAAACTAAAATGATCGCGGATTATTGCGCTAAATTGGCAAGTTAAAATAGGTGTCTTTTTTCGTTCGGGATTGACAAACTTTTTTCTATCCGTTACACTGTAATACGAGAGACAGGTGCCCTGCATAACTTAATTTTAATAATGCAGGGTTTGAAATTTATGCCTCTCTCACTCCTTTTATAAGTAATTTCTGCTTTCTTTTTTGAAAGCAAAAGGAGAAGCAACATGTTGCAAGATCCAAATATGCCTCAGGGCGGCGATGCGCCGGCTGATGAGAATACGCCAGCTGATGGCGCTGCCGATGAAGGCACTGCTGCCACTGATGAAAATGCCGGCGGCGAAGGCGCTGCTGTGTAACTCTGACAAAGAGTAAAAAAGATAAACCCTCCTTTTTTCTAAGGAGGGTTTTCTTATTTCTAAGGAGGGTTTTCTTATCGGAGCAAAGCGCCCCGATGCCACGTGCGCCAGCCCGTGGACGCTTTACTACGGTGGCCTTAATACCGCGACCGTAAG
>MFES01000017.1:0-218 GCA_001779955.1 Candidatus Doudnabacteria bacterium RIFCSPHIGHO2_02_FULL_46_11
CAAGTATCCGCGGTTTGCGTATTAATTCTTCGCTAACCAAAACGCACGGTCTTAATGTTTCGGGTTTGCGGACAGGTACCGAATATTACCTGCGCCTTGCCGGCACAAGCGGCGTGGGCGTGATTTCCGACCCTTATTACACGAAAAAATCAACCACTTCGGTTAGCGATCCGCCACCCCCTCCGCCTCCTTTTGGCAGTACCCAGTGTTCAGATCGA
>MFES01000017.1:285-6389 GCA_001779955.1 Candidatus Doudnabacteria bacterium RIFCSPHIGHO2_02_FULL_46_11
ATGATGAATACAATGTTTTTGAACCCCCACCGCCTCCTCCTCCGCCGGGTCCTTACCAATGTAATGACCTTGCAGACAACGACGGCGATAACCTGGTTGACATGAACGATCCGGGTTGCAGCTCACCCGAAGACAACAGCGAAAACAGTGATGACCCGCCGCCCCCGCCGCCTGGCGAATGTGAAGGCGGTAACTGCCCACCCGGCTGCACAAGTTTGGATAACAGCCTTGTTGTGGAACTCTTGACGCCGGAAAACGGCGAGCGTGTTTTCGGCATCATCAGCCTTGTCGCTACCGCCAACAAGCCCGTGTCTTCGATGCGCTTTTACGTAAACGGGGCGGTTTTTGCCACGGCCAATGCCGAGCCTTTTACTACCGTGCTTGATACCACAAGATATCCAAACGGCGGACTTAAAGTTAAGGCTATCGGCGTAACGGCCAGCGGCGGTTGCAGCGACGTTGATGATTTCGGCCCGCATGCGGCGGATGTCATAGTCGCCAATACGCCCTTGGCTATATCCAACATCCGCGTCAAGCCGAACGACATTTTTACGGATATATACTTTGAAGTCTCGGAATCGGCTAACTCAACCGTTTTTTACGGCCGTTCCCAAAATCAGCTTGACCATAAGGTAGAACTTTCCGGCGTGCCGCCGGCCAACCGCGATGCCGTGGGTTTTCACGATATCTCCAATTGTAATATCGGCGCGGCCGGCTGGGCTTACGACCCGGACGAGCCGACCCAGAGTTTGTCGGTTAGGATTTACGTTGATAATTTGGACGGTACGCCAATAACTTTAACGGCCAATTTGGCTCGGCCGGACGTGAACGGCGCAGGCATTGAAGGCGACCATGGTTTTTCCTGGGTGCTACCCGATAATTTAAGGGCCGCTCAACACCGCATTTATGCGCAGGTGGTTGATTTGAGCGGGGGAATAATTGATTTGCGAAATACCGGACGGCTTGTGGCTTGCGGCCCGAATACTAATACTAACGACGACGGGTACACGGAGAACAACAACAATAATAATAATAACAATAATAATAATAACAATAATAATAATTCAGGCACAGGTTCGAACCTGTTTCGTCCAGGCGGTCCGGGAACAACATTTGAAAATATTCCTAATGACCCCGGCGCGGTTTATACGGTTGTGCTTGGCGACTGTGAGCGCGGACCTTACCGGCTAATGGAATATTCCTCACCGGAGTCACCGGGCTTCCGTTTACTACAAATATGCAGTGGCCTATATAATGGCGCAAGCGTGGATGGCGGTTTTACGATCGGTTTTGAAGCGGCCCATATTGACAAAAATTCATCAATAGAAGAAATCCAAAATTTCATCGCCCGCTTGCGCAGTGGAGAAATTAGGCCTGATAATCTTCTTGAAATGCGAACAGCCAAAGATATTATTGATTCATTTGGCAGTAGTCCCGGCTATGGCAGTTTAGCGATGAGCGAAGTGCGCAATTTTGACCATTATCTCCAACAGGTCGGTTATTATGGCCCAACTCAACAGAATCTGGCGGTGGCCGGTTTTCTAGCAGATTATTCGGGCGGTCTTAATCCTTCGAGCGAAGAATTCGCTTCCTTTTTTGGCGATGAATTAAACAGCCTATGCGAGCCCGGAGCCGTAAATCCAAGAATTACTTCAGTGGATCGGGCCATCCAAACCCTTTTGCGCGCAGCAATGACTGCTCTTTCTGCAGAATTTGGTGTTAGTCTGTATGCCCCACTTCAATCAATTCCACCGGCTATGCAGACTGCCCAGCTGCGTTTAAACTCGGCAATGCGGCAAAGTTGTTACGGTAGATTTTCCGATGAATCCCCATTTGGGGCAATACCGGAGATTATTGAATTTTCGGTTGAACCTACAACGGTCAGGCTGGACGAAACTTTTACAGTTGCCTGGAAAACTCTGAATTGCGCTTTCACTGAACTTTCAGTTCCAGGCCATAATAATTACGGCAGTTTCCGGGTTAATCGCGAAGGCTCTATGACCTTTACGGTTAGCGACAACCATCTGATAGGGAATCGCTCTGTTATCGTACATTGTTTGGTGCCTGGCCCTATTGTAGTACAAGAACAAACAATTCAAATAACAATAAATGGCCCTGGCGGCAGCGGATTTTTTGAGAATTTGAAAAACAACATTATCTTTGCCTGGCAGCAGGGATTATATATTGGCAGTTCAGCTATAGATTTGATAACCTTGCCCTTTGACCGAATAAATGCCGCGACCGGCAAGTTGACCCGCGCCTTTACAGCCTCTTCAAATTCAGCCGAACAGGGAATCGTGCTGGCTGACTCGGTCTGCACTGAAACTCAATTTATCGGCGGCGACGACTGCATTGACGATACCGGCGAAACCATCAATCCGCCGGGAGGGCCAAGCGGCCCCATTACGCCGCCGGGAGGAACCTTGCCCAATGTGGCTATTGTTACAATTTTTGCATCTGATAATCCAATCACGTCCGGCGAGAGAACCACTATCACCTGGAACGCGTATGGCGTAACAAGCTGCCGCACTAATTGGTCAAACCAAACGGCCTTAAACGGCAGGGCCGAGGTCAGGCCGACCACTGCTACTAATTACACGGTTTCTTGCACCGGAGTTTTCGGCAATGCCGAAGGCACGGTTCGGGTCTTGGTTGATGCCGTGGTCGTGCCGAAAGTTACGCTTATCGCCAATCCCACCAATATTGATGAAGGCCAGGGTTCGGTTCTGTCCTGGCAACAGGAAGGCGTAACCAATTGCACGCCAAGCTGGACGCCGACTGCAGATAACATTGTCAGGCCGGCCAGAACCACAACTTATTCGGTAATCTGTACTACTCCGGGCGGCGGCAGCATTACCGCCACGGCTACGGTTTATGTGGAAAACGGCTACCATGCTTTTCTAATTTCCGATTTGCAGAATTTCGTGCCAGCCAACAAAGACCTGCCCGCTCGCGACCGCATTTTAGACCAGCGCCTAAAGCCGAACACCACTTATTATTACCGCATTGAGTCGCAAAGCCTGGTTAATCCGTCCCGCACCATAAAAAGCCAGGTGCAAAGCTTTACCACCTTGCCTGCGCCCCAGCGGCGTGATATTACCGCCTCGATTAGCTGGACCGATGTCTGCGGCAGAAGCGGCAAAGTTTGGTACGACCGTATCTCGCCTGAAAGCACATCGGCCCGGCCCATTGGCCCGCTTAATGCGGCAAGTAGCCCGAGCGGGAGCCAATGCAAATACACGGCCATACTCACCGGCTTGCAGTCTAACGTTAATTATTACTATCAGTACGAAACTACGGTTAAATCAACGGTAAAATCATTCAAAACACCAAGTAACTAATAGTACGCGATACTAATCAACAAATACATGCGAATGCTACAAATAACAATTCTAATGCAACTAATGATTTTCCTATTCGCAACATTCGTATTCATTTTAGTATCATTCGTATAAATTAGTATATTGGCATCGATACTCAATATGTTTCGCATTAAGCAACCGACAAACAAAGACATTAATTTCTACCAAAGCGGCAATTCGCTTGGCGGTCTTGAGCGTTTAAAGCGGTTTGTGCGTACACCTAAGTTTTTTAAAATTACCGGTATAATTTTGGTTCTTTTTGCCGCTTACCTCATTTGGAATCACGGACAACTTTTGCCGAAAAAAAATTACAGTGCCGAAGAGCTTGCCCAAGCACGTTTGGAAACGCCCATGACCCTGGAATGGGTGGAATTATACTTTGGCACAAAGATTTGTACGAGAGCCAATTGGTGCGGTCCCGAGGCCGACCCGGACAAAGACGGCATTTCCAATTATCAGGAATATTTGTTTTTCACTAATCCCACGGACCCTGATTCTGACGGCGACGGCACCGAGGACGGCGAGGAGCTCCGGAATTATAAAAATCCGCTAGGCGCAGGCAACGTGCAAACGGCACGCGACATAACTGATCCTTATGATGTTAACCCAGCCACAGATGAGTTTACCAAGCAATTGGCGCAGGATATAAAAGAGGGCGATGCTATGTCCATTGAGCAAATACAACTTGCCGCGGTGAATTTAACCGAACTCCCGCAGTTTAACGAGGTGGCCTTTGCTTTTTCTTATGACAATAACCAGGAAACTGTCAGCCGCTATGCTGCCGCTTACGGCCAACTGGCCCAAAATTATCTGCAAGATTCATCCGTGATTGACATTGCCACCATCGCCGATTCAAACGACCTAGAAAGACTTGATAAGTTTATCAATGCCGTTAGTTTGTTTGCCGCTTCCTTAACTTTTATTCCGGCGCCGACCGACGTTACGGCTTTTCATAAGGCCGCTTTCGGTTCACTCGCTTATCAAGGGCTTATTGCCGATACGCAAAAAGACTTTGTTGAAGGCAAAGTAAGCCAAACGGCTTCACGCGATAAAATCCGCGCCTACACCGTTTATTACACGCGTTTTGTTATGGACCAGGCCAAAGCCGCGAAAGATTTGAATACTAAATATGATTTCCCTTTTACTTTTGAAGATTAAACACTAAATATATGTCTTTGGAATTTTCAACTTTTAAAATTATTATCTACGCTCTGTTGGCGGTATTTGTGGTTACAGCCTTGTTTGGTTTTTTAGCCTTTTTGCCTCCAGAGAAAGCCTATGCCCAGTTTGGCGTTGTTTTAACTCCCGTTTCCGACGCGGTTGACTGGATTATTGATGCCCTAGTCAAGGTTTGGGATTCAGCCAGATATCTTGCCGGTCAGGCTTGGGAGTTTGCCAAAGACTTGTCCCTCGATATTGCCAAGGCTGTTAGGGAAAATATCAGAGCGTTTCTATACGGGCTGGCTATTAAATTGGCGGTCAATGCTCTGCAGGTAGTGATGGATAGAATTATTGAGCAGAATAAAATTACTGACTATATCAGTTATATAGACCGTATCACTCGTTATGTTTATGCCATCCAACAAATAGACAAGCGGCTTGATGACGGCAATATCAGCGAGGACGACGGCAAGATTCTCAAAGCTATGGTTTTGAGCGGTTCGGCTGATGTCTGGAGCAGTGCCTGGAGTGATACCAAGGTTCACCAGTATATAAACGAAAAAATCGCCAAGACCGATTATTGCCGGGTGGACAATTTGTATCCGACGAACCCCAATTATTACGCCGAGCTTATGCGGAGCAAGGCCCCGGAATGCTCACCCGTATTTTTGAGCGCAGCCGCGGCTGATGCCACTTTAGGCATTATTGGCGAGGCTCAAAACGCAGCCCAGGTTGAGCTTTATTCGAGCGGTGGGTATAAATCCATTCGCGACTGCGGATACGTGAAAACCGAGGATGTTCTTGAGGGCCGGTATAGTTATTCCGAAGATATATTTGATGAAGAAGGCAATATGATAGAACAAGGTGGCATAACGATTCTGCCCTCGGAAGTTGTCGGGGAAAGATCAGACCTAAGCGCCAGCGGCTACGCTTTAGCCTGTTCCGCAATTTTAACACCAGGCTCGTATACTTTTGGAATGGTGGATAAAATGATGGAAGTGCTTGTTACGCAAAGCTCTGATCCGAAAGAAGTGTCGACTGGCACCAAGGTCGCAAATTTCCTCTCCTCATTTTTTGCAAACACCCTTACCAACCTTATCTTCTGTGGGAAGTCCGGCAGTATCTTGGGAAACCTGCCCGGCAATCAGGCTGGCGAGTGCTTTGACTTTGATTTTGAAAGCCAGATACCCGACATTGACGCCGATGACCCTTTGAGAAATCTTCCCAATCCGAGCAGCGATGGCATTAATTTTGCCGGCCGCGACGAACAAAACCTGCGCAACTTCTGGAACGATGTCTGCAACGAAAAACTGCCTCTGCTTTTTGCGGTAAGAAACGGTAATTATCCACAATATCAATTTCCGCCTATTGCCGCCGATGCCCTGCGCGATAAGGGGGCAATTACTACTCCCGACCGCGCCATTGCGCAAACCTATCTTTTACCAAGGCCACAACTAATTGGCTTGTATGATGACGGCACTGGCATAAAGCTGTCAGTAGAGGACATGTTAAAGGAACCAATATTACCACCATTTATACAAAGAGACACTTCTGGGTATGGCAATACAAGTTCGAAAAATT
>MFES01000018.1:0-4107 GCA_001779955.1 Candidatus Doudnabacteria bacterium RIFCSPHIGHO2_02_FULL_46_11
CTATCTTAACTACGGCCGGGGATTCCGCTTTAGTTAAACCCAATTACACTGTAGCCACTCCGCTCGAAGGCAATTTAGCCATCTACCGAGTAGCCGAGGGTGATAACCCGACAATCATCGCCTCGCGCTACGGCGTGGGCCTGCCTACCCTACTTCGCGCCAACAACCTCAATGACGCGTCGATGATAAAACCCGGACAAGAATTAAAAGTACCGCTCTGCGACGGCCTTTTGTACAACATGAAGAGTACCGATACCCTGGAATCTATTATGTCCACTTATAAACTCCAGGAAGCAGACATCGACTACCTGCTTAACTGCAACGACGTTGAAAACTTTGAAGACTTGCACAACATCGGCTTGGCCCTAATCCCACAAAGCGATTTATCCATACCGAAGGCGCCAATCCTGGTCAGAAGCATTACCAGCAATACTGCCGGCCGTGTCGCCCTGACTACCGCGCGTTCGAGCGGCACAATCACCGGCGGCACAGGGAATATGCTTTGGCCTATCCCCAATAGCCGCACCATAACCCAGCGCTTTACCGGCCGTCATAACGGCATTGACGTTTCCTGCAACAAACAGGCGGTTGGCATTAACGCGGCCGACGGCGGCTTCGTGGAAATCGCCGGTTGGCAAGTAGGTGGTTGGGGCAATACGGTAGTTATTGACCACGGTAATGACACCAAAACCCGCTACGCTCACTTGTCTACTATTGGCGTTACCGCCGGCGACACCGTGGTGCGAGGGCAAAATCTAGGCAAATGCGGCTCCACCGGTCGCTCAACCGGCCCGCACCTTCACTTCACAATTTATATAAACGGCCGGGCTTTAAACCCCTTATCCTACCTGGCAAATTAAAATAATTGGGGGATAGGAACCCATGGTTCCTCCTCCCAAACGTAACTGCCACCGGCAGTTACTCCCCAACCTCCTTGTAAGGATCTTTCCGACCTGCGGATAAATGTCCTCGTTCGGAATCAGCCTCACACTGGCAAAGCCAGATGTTCGGCGTCATTAAAAAAACTGTCCACTCCTCCAAATTTAAAACCCCGCCTAAGCGGGGTTTTAAATTATCTTCTGAAGCCGAGCGTACGGCTGTTTTTTATTCTTTTCCCGATGTATGCCGATAACCAAAATTACTTGTCCTTTGCGAAACATTTTGCTGGCGGTCAAAAGGTTGGTTTTCAAATCCATTTTATTTTTTGCCACAACCGGCGTTACCCCCCAAACCAAATTCAGCTGGCGAGCTTTATGTATATCCGTCACCGGTACCACCTGATGAGCTTCTATGCGGTGGCCTGAAACAAGCTTTGCCAAAACTTCATCCCCATCCTCGTTAAAAATTACCCTAATGCGGTGGGACTGGACAAAATCTACCAAAAAATGAGCGAAAAAATGTTCCGGCCCGAAAGTATTATCCAAAGAATCCAGAGTTAAATTGTTGAGCGGCGATTTTTCGACCAAATCTGAAATGTGGGCCATGAGCTTTACCGCCTCGCGCGGATATTGACCCGAGGCTGATTCGCTCGAAAGCATAACGGCGTCCACATGGTCAATTACGGCATTGGTTACGTCTAAAATTTCGGCCCTGGTCGGTAGCGGCCGCAGGGTCATTGAATCCAGCATTTGCGTAGCCACGATCACCGGCTTGCCAAGCTTACGGCTTTTCAAAACTATTTCCTTTTGGGCAAGCCCGAGCATGGCAGGATCAATGCTTAAGCCCAAATCGCCGCGCGCCACCATTATTGCGTCAACTTCTTCGATAATTTCATCCAAATTCTTGAGCGCGGCGGCAGTTTCTATCTTGGCTATCACTTGCGGCGGCACTTTTGCGCCCTTGGTCTGTCCGGCCAACTTCTTTTTGAAAAGCCTTATATCATTGGCGCTTTTGATAAAGGAAACGGCGACAAAATCAACCAAAGGCGCCAGGCTCATTGCCTCTTCATCCTTGGCAGTTATAGCCGGCAAGGGCAGATCTACGCCCATAATTGATACGCCTTTATGACTGGTTACTTCGCCGCCGGCTAAGACCGAAGCCAAAGCGTAGCCTTTTTTCACTTCGCGCACCAAAAGTTGCACCTTGCCGTCATCGATGGCGACCACTGCCCTATTTTTGATAAAAGGCGCCAGTGCCGCCGGTACGTCAATCGCCACGGCCCGCTTAACCTCGGCTTTTGGCAGCCATCTTAGGGCAACGGTGTGGGAACGGGTAAGCAAAAATCCTTCTGGCAGTACGCCCAGCCTTATTTTCGGTCCCGGCAAATCGAGAATAATACCTACCTCCCTGCCCCGCTTGCGACTTATCGCCCGTATGTGTTTGATGACCTCTTTATGCTCGTCAAGCGTGCCGTGCGAGGCATTGAGCCTCATTAAATCAACGCCCAGTGCTACAAAACTATTAAGCATAGTTTTGCTGAATGAGGCCGGGCCGATGGTGGTTACTATCTTTGTAAATTCGCCTGATCTTGTCATTTATTATTCCTCAAAACAAACATTACCCCTCAAAGCGACTCCTTTGGCGGTCAAGCAATAAACCCCGGGCGCGCCGTAGGTTGAATCCGATTCAAGATTAAATTCCATAAAAAATGTTTTATCGAATTTAAGATTACTGTAGCGGTACTCGCGGCCGGTCACGGGGTCAAGCGGGATATTATTCAAAAAAGCGGGAACCAGCTCGGAAAGAGCGGCTGGCGCGCGACTAGAACCGCTTGAAAATTCAATGATGGCATTCTGAAGTATCAAAATATCAGCCCTCCGGTTCGTATCACGCACTCCGGCAACGCTCCTGCCCGCAGCCCCAAAACTGTTGCCGATGTTCACCAATAATTTCCTGGCTTCTTCCTTTTTGACCAAAGACACTTCATTAACGCCCAGTTTCCAATCGAAAATGCTTAAACCGTCTTTGAGATAAGAGCTAACGGTAAGGGTTGGCAAAATTTCAGCGAGAACGGTAATGCCGGGTTGAATGGTGGCGCCGCTTTCATCGGCAATGTTACGCAAAGCGCGAACCAGGCCTTCGCTCTTTAAAAAAACAAATAGGGTTGGCGAAATATTCTCAAGTTTTAAATGCTGGTCAAGCGTTGCCTCGGCATCGCCAAACTTATTCTTCACTTCAAGCAAATTCGATTTATGCGAACCGAAAAGCAGATAATCACCGGCCAAAAAATAATACGGATCACTGCTTGCTCCGGCCAGGCTTGCCGCTAAAAGGTTGGCAAATCCCCTGGCGGAATGCTCATTATTGTATTTCGCCGCAATTATAAAAGATAGTTGCCCTTCATCATTTATGACCGACATCAAAGCCGCCCGCCCAAAATTACTGTCTAGAAAATCGGCATCCACTTCACTCAAAACCCGCGCCCGGATATTAAGCAAATATTTTAATTGCGGGTGGTCCAGACCGTCCGCCTTTTCTGCCGCGCCAACAATGAGCGAGCTTAATTTGTCGGTTTCCAAATAAAAATCCGGGACATAGCCGGGCAAAGCGGGTAGCAGTGAAGCAAGACTCAAAGACGCCCCGGTCGATGTTTGATTGCTCTGCGTCAGGCGAAGGCTAAGCGCGCCGGATCCGTTTAAAGCCAAAGCCAAAGGAATATCTTGCTTTTGGGTTTGAAACAAGCCTTCGGCCTGAACCAAAAAGACAGGCAAATTATCTTTTAAAAAATCCTGAAATTCACGAGGTAATGAATTTTTTGAATAAATTTTAAGGCTTGCATCATCGAGTGAGGCAAAGAGTTTTTCAAACTCCGAATTTTCGCTCAAAGACGCGACCAACCCGTCACTATTAGCCCCGCGCAAAAAACTTAAGGGCCTTAAAGCCTCCCGTCGGTCAATTAAATCCTTAATAGCCTGCTGTTCAGTTGAAGCGATCAACTTTTTGCCAAAGCGCAGATAATATATCTCGGCCTGATTTTGGCCGGTTCGAAAAACCTCATATCCGCGGTAATCAGACTTTTCAAATTGAAGGGAACCGGAAAAGTCCCTGGCCAAATCAAGGGAAAAAACCAGGTAGTTGTTAAATTTGGCAATCTCCAAATCGTCGGCCAAATTATCATTAAAGGTTTTCATGGTCTGCGCGGCCGGACCCAAAAAAACCTTTAATGAT
>MFES01000018.1:4130-10159 GCA_001779955.1 Candidatus Doudnabacteria bacterium RIFCSPHIGHO2_02_FULL_46_11
CGGCGTAGAATTCAGCCGTCTCCGGAACCAGCTCAACCATGCTGCTTCGGGCAATAATTGCGTCATTATACCAAAAGGAAGTAATCAGTAAAAACAGCAAAAACACAATAAATACCGGCCAAAAAATGCGGCGGGAAATTATTTTTCTCGGTAAGATTTGAATTTGCATAACATGAGAATTTAGGACTTACCTATTTGCCTATAATTGTAGCACACTAGAACAAGGTTTTTTGGGCTTTTAGTCCGGCAAAAGCGTTCCGTTCCTCATCGCTGAAGATTTCTACTTTCCCATAAACACCGTCGAATCCGGGAATGATTTTTACTTGACCGGCCCGCACCCTTTCTATACCCTCGGCAATCAAAGGGCCGCCGATGTCGGAAATTTCTGATTTTTCCGCTTCAAGCAAAATGCCGAGTTCCCCTCCCGGATAGTTTCTGACCATGGCCTCATAAACCTCCACCACTTTTTTTCCGGTCGGGCTTTTCAGGCCTAAACTGTCGGCGATTATTTCCTCAAGCTGAACCGTGCGCCTGCCGGGAATAAAGCCTTCCGGAAGCTTAGTTTCCGGCCTGTCAGCCAATTCTTCAACCCTAGACAGTACGCCCACAGTCAGCGGACGACCGCATTCAGGGCAAATTTTGTTTAATTTATCGGCTACGCGCGGATGCAAAGAAACATTATGTTCGCGATGCCCGTCATAATGATACCTGCCCTCTTCAGGAAAATATTCCACGGTAAAAAGGAAATGCCGAGCATCTCTTTCTTTTATTATTCTATAAATTTCCCCGTAACTTAACTTATTTTTCTCAATCTCGAAAACGTTACACTCCCGGCCAAGGCGCCGCAATGAATGCGGATCAGAATTGGAAATGAGGGTGATATTGTCTAAAGCGGAAATGCGACGGTTCATCTCAATATCCGAAGATAAACCGGTTTCAATGGCATAAATGTATTTTGCGTCCTCGCCAAAACATTCCTCCAGGGAATTGTAGCCTGACTTGCTGCCAAATACGGCAAACCATGGCGTCCAGGCGTGAGCCGGTACGAACAAACATTCCGGCGATGCATTAAGGGCAATGTTTAACAGTTCGCGCGAAGAAAGGCCAACTATCGGACGGCCGTCGCTTTGCAGTTTTGCTCCCTTGGCCGAGAGCGCGGTATTGATATCTTCAACGACCTCAAGCGAAGGCGCAAAAATCAAATTATGGACGCGCCTCACCTGGCCGTTGTGCGAATAAATGCTGGAAATTTCCGCGGTAAACATAAAACGCACGCCGCTTGAGCTTTTTTTGCGTTTGTATAAACCCGGTTCAGCCGGTTCTAAATTTTCGCGAAGATGGTCAAGCCACTTGGCATGAGTAAAATCGCCCGTACCTAACAAATTAATGCCTTTTTTTACGCCCCAGGCATCCAAATTAGGTATGGACATCTCTTGCGAAACCGCGCGGCTGTAGGGCGAATGTATGTGCAGATCGGCTATGACTCTCATCCCGTACGAAATAAGACACCTGCCTCCAAATAATGCTTAAGTGTAATACAAAAACCCAGGCACTGATCCCGAAAAATACTCCGTTGGGTGTCTGTCTGCAACGCAGGATTTCGTACGGGATGCTAGCTTGAGTATAACAAAACCGCCTTTAAAATACTTTCAGGCGGTTTTGAATAATAATTAATCTAGCGAGCCGTACGGCTAACGGCAGTTTGCTTGGCCATTTCATTTAGAGTCATCACAAAACCGTTCAGATTCCCGGTCCGGGCCAGCTCCGCCAAAACACCGGAAATGCGAAACTGCTTATCGGTCAAGACAGCCTCTGATTCAAAAACCGCCAGTCCGGCCAAAGGCAGAGCGCCTAATGGCTTTAATTCCTCGCCACCTACGGCAGTTATCTTCCTTCCATAAACATGCCCGAATAAACCTATTGGCGAACCGCTTGCCGGACTCGTGGCCAACACCGCCGTGCCCGGCCCCTGGCCGCTTTTGTGCACCTCGAGCAAATCAGGCAAATTAAGCTCCAAGGCCGCTCGCGCGTCCCAATAGATGAAAGTCTCGTTTTTTACATATTCCAAAAGCTGCGAACTGATGGAATTAGGCTCGACGGCTTCGGTGCGCACGTTCAAACCCATTCTTTCACCATCCACGGCCGCCGCCTCGAGCGAAGTTGAGTCTGCGCCGGCAAGCAATACTTCCTTGAAATTCTGTTCGGCCAGAATCCGAAATATTGCCCGAATATTGCTTCCGTTCGTTTCCGTAAATGAGTCGCGAATGCCGATAGACATGCCCCCGGCTTGGTACGATTGGCGCATCCCGCCTCCGGGAACAGCCAGCACCACCTTTACGCTTTTGGGGGCGAGCTCCAGGCTAAGAAAATACTCAATGGCGTGTGAACGGTTGCGCAGCTTTGCTCCGTCAATGCTTTGGTCAACCAGTTTAAGCACATCTTTACGCAGGGTTATGGTTAGTCTTTCTCTCTCCATAATTTACCTCCATCGCTTTGCTTTATGGGTAGAAAGCAAAAACTTTAATAGTTAGTTCACTAAACGCCTATATCATCCCACGCCATCCTATTTCGTCAATTGATAAAACAACACAACCGGCCTGTCAAGGCTTAATAAAATATTTTGCTTAAATATCATGGCCACTTTTCATTTTTAGGACAGGGTGTATGATAATATAAGTTGTAAGAAAAAATTTTACACTTATCGACAGTAGTTTCACGCTTGAGCCAAATTCAAGAGCGGGCTCCGTCCGGCCTAAAAACTGGCAGCGCGGAAGTACTGTGGAAAGGGGGTGAGAAAAATGGGACAAAAAGGAATACATTTAGTTACATTTACGCTTCTTACTATCGGCGGCCTTAATTGGCTGTTGGTGGGGCTCTTTGCTTGGGATGTCGGCGAAATTTTTGGCGGTATGGACGCCATGGTTTCTAAAATTATCTACATACTGGTTGGTCTTGCCGCAATTTACGAAGCGGTTATGCATATGCGTCACTGCCGTCACTGCAGCACCAAGGAAATGGAAAAACCGGCGCCTACTCAACAGCCCGGCATGTAATTTATCCTAATCGCTATTTAAAAATCCTCACCCAACGGCGAGGATTTTTTTTATTTGGGCAGAGTTTGAGCTTCGGGAATTTCTATCGTCTCCGGCAGAATTATTTTTACCACCTTGCCGGTTGTGGCACCCCCCACGCTCCCGCGCGGCGGGGAGGAAAGAGTTTTAGTACTGCGCACCAAGATCTCGCGCTCATTGCCGCTCCATATCACCGCGCTGCAGCTCTCCTCGCAGGAAATCCCGGCCACAGAAACCTGAAGAGGTTTTTTCAAGTTCACGAGCCACACCCGGTCGCCCTGGTCAGGCTTTTGCAGGGAAAAATTACGGTCGAAAACCGCCAGCCATTCACCCGAAGGCGAAAAGCTCAACTGCGACCAATCGCCGCGTGAGAGGCCCTGTAAATCGGGGAATGGCGCCTTGACCATTGTATCGGTAATCGGCAAAAGCTGCCCGACGCCAAGATTAAACTGCCAAAACCACGGATAAAGATACCGGTCTCTAACCGCGCTTTCATTATTGGCTACAATCAAATTTTCATTATCGGCCCAGGCTAAAATATAGCCCTCATTAGTCTCAAAAAAAACAATTTGGTTTGAACCCACGTCGTAAATAATATGGCTGCCACTGCAATAGCCCCTACTGTTTGGCACATTAGCGGCAAACTTCAAATAATCCGGCGAGAAACTGTAGGGGGCCTTAAAATTTGTGGCGCAAATGTCAGCCCGCGACCAGACTGTTTGACCGCCAATTTTGTAAGAAATTTCAGCCGCACTCTTGCTTAGATCCCATTCATACTCAAACCTGCCGCCATTGCCCACATTTTCTATTTGCCCTCTAAAATATTCAAACTTAACGCTTTCATCTTTTATATTAGCCGGCGTAAAACGTTTCTGATGAAAATCAACCGCCTCATTCCAGCGATCCAGCGTGCTCTCAAGCATGCTGAAACCGTAAGTCATTTCTTCAGTCAGCAAATCAACATATAAGGTACCAACTTTCTTAAAATACTCCTGGCCAACGTCTTCTTCCGAATATTCTTTCTCTAAATTAACAAAACGGAAAACCAATAAAAAAACGGTTATAAGAACAAGGGCCGCGCCAGTTATGTAATATACCCTTTTGGCATTTTTTTTTGTTTTAGCCGGTCGAACCGAAGTTGACTTCCACAAATTGCGGATCTGCAATGCCTCGCGTTTGTCTTCCGCTTCAACAAAAGCCTCAACTATTTCCGCTTCGCCCCATCCGGCCGCGCGCAATTTATCACGCATCTCGGCTTCGCTTTTGCCATGCGCCTGCTGTTGAATGATAAAATCTACTATTTCAGACCTTTTCATCCCGTATAATTGCCTCGAAAATCTTGGGTTTTGGTTCGACCCGGGGTTAACGAGTTCTTAAATACTCTTTCTTATTTCCCGTATTACTTCCATAATGCCAAGATTGAACTGGAGAATCCCAGTAGTAGAACCTTCGGTTCACTACGGGACAGGCAATCGAGGAAGCTATACGGGATTCATTTTGGTTTTTCAGAAACTAAAGTGATTTTATTATATAATTTTTTGTGTCTTTTTTCAACATTAAAACCGCCCTGGGCATAGCCAACCAAGCAAAGATTGGTTGCCAAGCCGATGATTCAAGCGGTTTTAATAAAATATAAACTAAGCAGCTCTTTCTTGATCGTGATCTTCTGCACGCCAGGCTACTATTCTGCCTCTACCTTTACGCGAATCTGGCCTTTGGTCACGTCTCGAATCCCTGCCAAAATTCCTGCGAAGTTCTGGCAGTCTGCCTTCAGGAACAAGTGGTTGTGCCAAAGCATCACGTTCCCTTTCTAATCTGGCCTCTTCACTGGCCTTTTCCTTTTGATCAGAAATACGCTCAATTTTGCCACCTTGGGCCTCTAAACTTCCAGAGACTGTGCGTAGGTTTCTTTCCGTATAACGCATATTAAATTGTATTTTTGTTTCCCCTCACACCTCAGTGTAAGTCAGGTATGAGGATTAATCCGCACGCCAAAGTTCTGTAGGAAGTTGTTGGTGTGCGGGGACCTTTTATATATTATAGCAAATATTGAAAAGTTTTGCAAATGCCAAAATGCAGAAACGGACGCCCTGGATCAGGACGTCCGCTCGTCTACGTATGTACGTTACCGTGCCGCCCGCAGGCGCTCTTGCCAGTCTGGCGTCCGGGCCAAGACCCAGATAGCGTGCATTTCTTGGAGGCACGCCGACGCTGACAGCGGCAAAATCTCGCCGGGCCGGGCGTCGTCGAACCTCTTGCCTCCCCGCTCCGCGGCGTAGTTTTGCTTCAGCAGCTTGTAAGCGAGCCCTAACTCATCGGGCTCAGCGAAGCCGTGCTGAATGTAGGCGCTGTTGACTGAAGCGAGGAAAACTCGAACGCTGCGCACTGTGTTGATTAATATCATCGTTCCCCCTTCAAAATGGACGGTTTTGATATTATGCGCTAAAAATTTGCTTGCGTCAATAACTTGTAAATACTGCCCTTAGAATACCAATTTCGGCATTTCAAGGGTGTTACCGATGTATCTCATCTTGTTCATAACTGATGTATGATGGTTTCTTACCAATAATCAGTCTATACTTAAATTATTCTGGCACACCCCACGGAAATGGAGGCAACAATGACACGCTCACGAGGCTTCGAAACTGCCAATGACCGCTTCAAGCGGGGCTTCGGCAACTGGTTCTGGGGTTCGGTCACGGCTGCGGCTGTACTCCACTTCCTGCTCTTCGCCTTTTTCCCGACGATGACGTCGGCGGACATTTCGATCTCAAGTGACGAGATGACCGGAATCGAGATTCCGAACGAGATCAAGATCCCGCCGCCGCCGCAGCAAATCGCGCGGCCAGCCACGCCGGTGATCAGCGCCACGGCGATCGACGACGATATCACGATCGCGCCGACCACGTTCGAGCAGAATCCGATCTCGAACCTGCCGCCGCCCCCGACCAATACCAC
>MFES01000019.1:0-494 GCA_001779955.1 Candidatus Doudnabacteria bacterium RIFCSPHIGHO2_02_FULL_46_11
CCTCACAGACTCGGAACCAGGGCGAGCCTGCAATGCAAAGTGGCCGCCTCCGCGACCTCTATTAGTTAGCGCTTCGCTTTGCTTCGCGGCATTGTGATATTCGGTGGAGCGGCGTATTTTGGTGTTATTATAGTTTTTTTGTATTTTAATTTATTTAGGTCAGCGAGATTAGCGGGTATTTCCTGCTCTGTTAGGCCAACAATCGGCGTTTTACCTGTAAAAGCCAGGGCATTGGCCGTGGCCACGCCCGTGCGACTGCCGACAAAAGAACCCGGGCCGCGCACCACCGCAATTTTTTTTATATCAGAAAAACTTAAATTGGCCTTTTTTAGTAAAGACTGTAGTTTAAAAGGCAAACTTTCTGATAACCGGGCCCGGGGTGCAAAGACGGTCTTAGCTAAAAGCCTAGTCTTGCCGATTATGGCTAAAATTGCCTTTTCGCGGTCCGTTGTATTGATAAAAAGAATCATAAGTACATTTTACAAAAAAACGTG
>MFES01000019.1:527-6284 GCA_001779955.1 Candidatus Doudnabacteria bacterium RIFCSPHIGHO2_02_FULL_46_11
CCTTACGGAAAGTTTCAGCGCGCCTGCGCC
Organism: Candidatus Doudnabacteria bacterium RIFCSPHIGHO2_02_FULL_46_11; assembly: GCA_001779955.1. Lineage (GTDB taxonomy): Bacteria > Patescibacteriota > Doudnabacteria > UBA920 > 2-02-FULL-46-11 > 2-02-FULL-46-11. The sequence continues at coordinate 558 of MFES01000019.1, forward strand.
GCCACGTCGGCCATCGCTGTGTAGAGTGATGGCTTTGGCCGCGACACCACCGGCGCCTCCTCGCCGCCAGACTTGCGGGAACCCTGCCGCCGAAAGGCGGCGAAGACCCGCTTATCGTCATCGTCGTGGACCAGCTTATCCGCGGCGGCGTACTGCGCCCCGGTTATGGGTGGCGTTCCGTTTGGGGACATTTCCTGCATGCTGCCTCCTCCCGCCGGCCAGACCGGCTAGGAATGTGACGGGTGGCGGAAGGCCGTCTTGACCTTCCGATACGAATCTATGCCCAGGGAACCGCAAGGTGCCCCGGATGTGAAGTCGGGAACGAGCAAGTCCCGACCAAAGTTTTATCCGCCTCGGGCGAACAAAACCTTAACCAGAACTAACCTTATATTATACTCTCTTTTTTCTATTCTGTCAATCCCAACAAATAAGGTACAAAAACCCTATTCCGGAACGATAGTTTGCGCCCCCAAAGGATGTAAGCGATGGCGAAGACCGTTTCGGTAGTCTATCTTCTTAACTAATTTATCATTCTTTTTGAGTATTTTCAAAACTTTGGCAACCAAGCGCTTGGGGTCGGAATCAAACACTATATTTCTTGAACCGCGGCGGGCAATGGCTAAAATTTCATCAAGCTCTTCCACGATGCCGCCGGTGCCGGTGAGTATGCCAATCGGCTTCTTGTCTTCAAAGGCAATAGTAAATTCATTAAGGGTGCCAATGCGCCCGCTGACAAAAAATACGGCGTCACTTGAGCGGGTCAACAATAAATTTCTGCCGGAATAACTAAAACCGGTGTAAATGATAAAATCTAAATAGTCTAAAGGAAGCTTGTATTTATTAACATGTTCTTTTTTGGTGGAAGCGGGTGAAAGGCCAATGACCATTCCCCCGGCATCCTTGGCGCCATGCGCCGCCTCATAAGGTGTGCCGCTGGTAGCGCCATTAATCAGAATATTTCCCGACTTGGCAATTATTTGGCCCAGTTCATAAGCTTTAATGAAAGCCTGCGGACCGCTGATATCTACCGCCGCGCCGGAAACACAAAGCTTATAAAGACCCTGCGGCTGAAAACGCTTGTGCTTGTGATTTCTCGGGTCTCTGGTTTTTGTAGCCATTTTTTGTTTCCCTCACACCTCGACACCGTCAGGTATGGACATGCAGGTAATAATTAAAGAGCCTCTGCTCTTTTAATTGATGTATATGTAGTATAGCACACTTTGACTTAAAAAGTCAAAGTGAATTTTTAATTTTCAATTTCTAATTTCTAAATTGAGGCATTGAAAAATTGTTTGAAAATTGAAAATTTTTAAATTGTAAATTTGGTTCACCTAAACTTACGCTTAAGATTTCTGACTATATTAAATAACCTATGCCATGCCGGTCTATAAATATAATCATACGTTCCCACGTATTCCTGAAACTCACCGCCGAAACTTTCCTTAAAGCGGGTAAGGCCGCTCCAAGGATGATTATCCGTTGCATTACTCGGCGCTACGCCCCAAAGATCGTAGCTAATATAACCGTTGCTTTTTGCCTCCTTCATGGCCTGCCATTGCAGTAGATGCGGCGCCATGAGCTGACGGTGCTCATAATCCGAGGCGCCGTGCAGATAAATTGCCCGGTTGCCGTAAAGCGTAACTAAAATGGCGGCAATTATTTTATTTTCGTGCTCGGCCAAATAAAGCCGGAGTTGTTGCGGATAGAGCGCCCGCCAAAGATTAAAATAATAATTGCGCGGATGGGCAGAAAAATTATTTCTACTGGCGGTCTTGGCCAGTATTTCATAAAATTTTTCCAAATCATTTTCCGACTTGCCGAGCATTACCTGCAGTCCGCGCTTCTCGGCCACTTTTATATTATAGCGGCCTTTTGGTTTCATTTGGTTTAACAAATCTTCCTCGGAGCGCGTAAGGTCAACAAGCAGAGTGTGGTGCGGTTGCGACTCTTTATTGGCTTTCTTAAAACCAAGCTGGTGCAAATTTAAATAATCGGCCGAAAGGGCAGGGTCTATGCGTAAAAATAAAGCCTTCTCAAAACCGGCCACTTTTACCGCCTGCTGGCAAAGCCGGCGCAGTATCTCTAAGCGCTGCTGTTTGTTCAAACCATCGCGGAAAACCGGTCCGCGCGGTACGTACAAATAATAAAAATTTTTGGTAAAAATTATTTTAACAATTAAGACACAAGCCAAAATGTCACCTTGATGCAATACAAAGAAACGCTTAATAGGCCGGCCTAAAGCTGCCAAAAATTCCCCCCAGGCCCAAGACTGAAGCACGGTTGACTCCACTTGGCCGGCGACAAAGCCTTCCCATTTTTGCTTGTCTTTTATTTCTATGAGCTCCATCCTGTATATTTACCCCGATAAATCTTTAAATTTTGTGTCAAAAACCTACAAAATTACTTCTACTAAAGTCTTGCTAAAAAACAATATTGTTTCATTCTGCGCTCACGATTTATTAATACTTGCTTAATTACTTGTTTAACTACGTAAATACAACTTAGTTAGTTATTACTACGATACCGAGCAGAATATCGGGGAAGTTATACAGGATCCATCCTGTATATTTACCCCCAGAGCCAAACGCTACTTTGTGCGCTTATACTCATTTAATCTTATTTTTAAAAATCATTTCCCCTGAGTGGTCTTAAAATATTTTTCTCTGCGTTTGGCATCAACCATTTTTGTACATGCCTCAAAGTATAGAAGCTTAAACGGTTTACGAAATCTGTTTGTGAAGCGATGGTCTGTATTATGTTCTTCTAATCTTCTTTTGAGATTACTCGTATAACCTATATATGTACTTTTATCATCAATATTTTGCAAGACATAAGTGTAGAAGAACATACTGGGGGAAGTTATACAGGACCCATTATCTCTTGGCCAGTGCTTTTAGGGCCAGTTTTATTTGTTCTTGAGTGTCTTTTGTTTGGGGCGGCAAGCCGGCGAGAGCCTGCCTGACTTCGGCCGGACCAAAACCTAAAGCGCGCAGTGCTTCGTAGGTATCCCCGTAGCTTGAGGACATTCCCGGCTGTATGCCGATTTTGGACTTTAAATCAACAATAATTCTCTCTGCCGTTTTCTTGCCGATGCCGGCTATGGAAGCAAAAATATCGCCGCCACCCTCGGCAATAGCGCTTCGCAGCACGTCAGTGGTATTGGAGCTTACCACGGAAAGCGCTGATTTTGGGCCAACCCCGGAAACGGTCAAAAGAAGCTCGAAAAAATCCCTCTGGTCGACCGTTAAAAATCCATAAAGCTGTTGGCGGTCTTCGGTTATATGATGATAAGTAAACAAAAAAACTTCCTCATTCAGCTTGAAAATTTCAAAGGCGTCAAAGGGCGCAAAAATGCCGTAACCAAGACCGCCCACCTCCACTACAGCCTGCGGCGGCACTTTAGACAAAATTTTACCGCGTAAAGTTCTAATCATACAGTCATAAACTTCATTCTTCAAACATCAAACCTCAAGACTGATAGTTAGGTTCGAAATTGAAGTTTGAGGGTTAAGGATTATTTGAGTGTTGAAGTTTGAATATTGAGCCTTTACCTTACTTAATAGTATAGCAGTCTTCCCAAAACTTAAACAAAACTGTTAAACTTAAATATTATGCTTAATAATAAATTCGACCTTCATTCCCCATTTAAACCCGCAGGCGACCAACCCCAGGCCATTGCCAAGCTTATCGAACTAATCAAGCAGGGCAATCGCAATCAGGTACTGTTAGGCATCACGGGCAGCGGGAAAACGTACAGCATGGCTAATGTTATAGCCGAGCTGAACCGGCCGACCCTTATTATCACCCACAACAAAACCCTGACCGCCCAACTCGCTTCCGAATTTGAGGAATTCTTCCCGAACAATGCCGTGCATTATTTTGTTTCTTACTACGATTACTACCAGCCCGAAGCCTACCTCCCCCGCACTGATACTTACATCGAAAAAGAAACAGACATAAACGAAGAAATAGACCGCCTGCGCAATGCCGCCACCCAAGCCCTCCTAACCCGGCGCGACGTAATTATTGTCGCTTCAGTCTCCTGTATTTATGGTTTGGGCAACCCGGCCGATTATTTGGAGCTGTCCATGTTCTTAAAAATAGGCCAAAGCATCAAGCGCGAAAAAATCCTGCGACGCCTGGTTGATTTACGCTATCACCGCAACGATTTGGAAATCCGCCGCGGTACTTACCGCGTGCGCGGCGACGTTTTGGAAATAAACCTGTCTTCCGAACAGCAGGCTTTAAAAATTTCTTTCTACGGCGATGAAATAGACAACATTGAGACAATTGATACGCTTACCGGCCGGGTAATTTCTAAACTCAAAGAAACCATTATTTTCCCGGCCAAGCACTTTGTTACAACCGACGACAAAATGGATAAAGCCCATGACGGAATCAAGCAAGAACTGGAAACGCAAATCGCCTTTTTAGAAAAAAACGGAAAATTGCTCGAAGCCCAAAGAATCAAACAGCGCACCGAATTTGACCTTGAGATGATAAAAGAAACGGGCTACGTCAACGGCATTGAAAACTACTCGCGCCACATTGACGGGCGCACCCCCGGCTCTCCGCCAGGCACTCTAATAGATTATTTCCCGGACGATATCCTGCTCTTTATTGACGAGTCGCATCAAACTGTCCCCCAAATCAAGGGCATGTATGAAGGCGATCGCTCGCGCAAAACGACCTTGATAGAATATGGCTTCCGCCTGCCAAGCGCCCTGGATAATCGGCCTCTAAAATTCCAGGAATTTTTAGAAAAAACCAACCAAATAACCTACGTGTCGGCCACGCCCGGGCCATATGAACTTCGCATGGCCTACGAAGAAAATTCAAATCCACCATCCGCCATTGGCGGAGGCGGACGAAATTCGAAATTAAAAAGCCCGCCAGAATATTCTCCGGAAATGCCCCTGGCGCAAATTATTCAGTACTGCCCGGCTATAGTCCAACAGGTTATAAGACCGACCGGCCTTGTAGACCCAAAAATTTCCATCAAACCGATTAACGGCCAGGTAGACAGCGCCACAGAAGAAATTAAAAAACGCATAGCGGCCAATGAGCGCGTGCTTGTTACCACTCTGACTAAACGCATGGCCGAGGAACTATCCGAGTACCTGGCTGACCTCAATATCAAAGTCCACCATCTCCATTCTGAAATTATTACCCTGGAAAGGCTGGAGATTCTGCGTGATTTACGCGCCGGAGTGTATGACGTCGTGGTTGGCATCAATCTGCTGCGCGAAGGCCTGGATTTGCCCGAGGTTTCTTTGGTTTTAATACTCGATGCCGATAAGGAAGGCTTTTTGCGCTCTGAAACTTCCCTAATTCAAACCATGGGCCGGGCGGCTCGTCATATTAACGGCCAGGTCATTATGTACGCTGATAGGGTTACCGGCTCCATGCAGCGAGCCATTGCCGAAACCCAAAGAAGGCGGCAAATTCAAGAAGCCTACAACAAAAAACACGGCATCATGCCAAAAGGCATTGTTAAAAGTATACGCGAAAGCCGCTTATCCGGAGCAAAACCGGCTGGCCAAATTCTGGAAGAAGCCGGCGGCGAAGTGGATTTAAGCCGAATGAATATGTTGGAAATGAGGAATTATATTGCCGAACTGACAGATCAAATGGAACTGGCCGCCGACAATTTCGAATTCGAGCGGGCGGCAATGCTCCGTGACCGAATCAAACAGTTAAATGAACTCAAAAAAATGAAGAAACATA
>MFES01000019.1:6336-9521 GCA_001779955.1 Candidatus Doudnabacteria bacterium RIFCSPHIGHO2_02_FULL_46_11
TCCCGTACTGAACCGAATGTTCTAGTACTGGGACGAGAGTAAGCTATTTGTAACGCAGGGCCTGCAACGGATTTAGCTTGGCCGCGCGGCGGGCGGGAAATATGCCGGTGACAAAACCGACGCTGGTTGAAAAAATGATAATGAAAAGCATAAACCAAAGCGGGGTAAAAAATATATCCACGCTTTGACCGCCCAAGATTCTAGCCAATAATTTGATGCCTAAGTTAAAAACAAACGCTCCGAAAAAGCCAAGCAAAATCCCAAACACGCCGCCGATCAGGCCTATGAGAGTTGATTCGATCAAAAATAAATTTCTGATATCTGTGCGCGCGGCGCCTATGGCCCGCATTATACCGATATCCTGGGTGCGCTCCAAAAGCGAAATGGTCATGGTGTTGGCCAAGGCGATGGCGGCCACGACAACGGCAATAACGCCAAAGATACCGAGAACAATCTGTATAATCCGGAAAATCTTATTAGCCTCATCCACGACATCAGATATAGCCGAAACGGCAAAGCCCATACTGATAAGTTTTTCCCGCACGGTTTCCAGATTTCTGTCGCTTTTAACCTTAACTTTGGCAGTTTGATACTGCAAATCGCCAAGCTCGGCCATGTCAGCCCGGTTTACAAAAACTTCGGCCGGGCCGTCCTGTTCCTCAATTACACCAACCACTTCATATTCATCTCTTAAATCAATATTCTCCAGGCTTTCCAAAGTGTTGGAGCCCTCATTGCCCTGCAAAAAAACGCGAAAATTAACTTTTTTGCCTAAAATATCCGACGGCGTAGAATCGAAAAGTTCAACCATGCGGGAATTCACCACCACGCCATACTTATCGGCTACCGTTAAGGCTCGTCCCCAGTCGGGCGCATCCCCGCTTAACTGGAAATAATCGGGATTTATTATATTAAACAATGTTTCGGCGGTAATGTTGGAAAATTTTACCTGCGAGGTTAAGGTGGCTTGCGGACTTACTTTTTCAACATTGGCGACGGTCATGATTCGGCTTAAAGCCTGATCGTTTAAAATAACGATATTGTTGTCGGTCGCGGCAATATCGAGCGTGAGCAATGCCTCCGCAGTAGTTATGCGTTCAAGCAAGACTTTTTGCAAACCGTAGCCCAAAGAAACTAAAAACAAAACCGCGCCAATGCCGACAGCCACGCCCAAAATGGTCATGAAAGTTCTGGACTTTCGGTTGCGAAAGTTCTCTATGGAAATATGTACAGTGTCTGCTATTCGCATTTATTTAGAAATAACTGTATTAGCTTCTGCGGCTCATTAAGACTAGTTCAAGACGCTTGCTAAAGTTTCGGGCTGTTCGGGTATTGAGGCCAACCCCGCCCTTTTTCGCCGCCAAATCTAAAAGCTTTTTAAAATCAGCACGGGCAAGTTTTCCCTCAAGCCGGTTCATTATTGCCAAATCAATCTTATGAATCTGATCCACTTCCAAATCACCGTCAAAATCATCCAGTAAAAAACGCCTCAATTCCATAACTTTGACCTGCATTGGCGAAGGCTTATGCGCTGGAGTATCCTCCACAATCTGCAGCTCTTTGGCGACCTCAATGACTTCATCTCCCAAGCGCCTGGCGGTTGAGGCGTAAAGCGAGGCCCCGCCCTGATCGGCGGAAAGGTCTAATTTTTTCACCATTTCTTCGGCTGTAAATTTATGCGCGATAAACTGCTCAATAATTTCCTCGATCTTGCGCTGTTGATCCAAATCAAAGGGCAAAATAAGCTGATTTAAAATCATTTTGGCCCGCAATCTGGTTTCGGTAAGGTACGGATAAGCCTGTGAAAGTTTTTCCAAATCCGACAAGTGCTGAACGGCTGTTTTGGCTGAAACCTGCCTTTCCGCATTCCTGACAGTACGCACGATTTTTCCGTCTTCTATATAAAATACGCGGTGGGCGAACTGCAGATAGCGCGGATCGTGCGTGACGAGGATAACCGTTTTTTTAAATTTCTGATTCAAGTCCACTAGAATCTGCATGGTAATTTCCGCATTCTTGGAATCCAGGTTACCGACCGGTTCATCCGCCAAGATGATTTTAGGGTCGTTGATCAGCGCCCGGGCGGCGGCCACGCGCTGTTGCTGCCCGCCGGAAAGTTCGTTAGAACGCTTTTCCAGACGATCCAAAATACCAAATCGCTCGGCCAAAATTTTCATTTTTTTGATTCGTTCGTTGTGCGGGGCTCCCTCAAAAATCTGGGGCAATAAAAGGTTGTCTTTCACGGAAAGACTTGAAATTAGATAAAAAGCCTGGAAAATAATGCCTATAGTCGAACGGTGAAATTCCATAAGCTTCTTCTCGGGAAACTCATGGACATCCTGCTTATCGACAATAACCTTGCCCGTGCTCGGTCTTTCCAAACCTCCGAGCACATACAGCATGGTGGACTTTCCTGAACCGGAGGGTCCGAAAAAAATCACATACTCTTCAGGAAAAATCTCAAGATTAATATCTTTTAGAGCCGCAACTTCATTAGTTTTTCCCGGCTCGTAGATGACGGATAAATTTTCAACTCTTATTATTGGTTCCACCATCAGAATTTTATGTTTATTGGACTATTTTTTATTTCTCTATGACAACTATAAGTAATTTTATATTTTTACTATAACATATTTCGCTCTCGTTTTTCAAATTTAAAAACCAGCCCTTTGGGGCTGGTTTTGATCATGGTCATAATTATCGGCATCGTCTTTGTCTTATCTCACTCCACCCTATCCCCTTCATTATGGAAAGACAGGTCGGTGAGGTTGACTTCACGGACATCTGGGAAGGAAAAGCCTCGTCTGGTAAATGAGTCTGCGGTGGTAAAGGGGCGGCGCTGTCCGTTTTCAATGATATAGACAGTGGATGAGCCGCGTGAGCGCAGAAGAGTACCATCAGGGAAAGTGATGATCTGGCCCTCGGGGTAGGCGTAGCTGAAGTTTGCGGGAATAACGGCAATATACCTGGGGTCAGTGTATGAGAGGAGCATGTCCCAGGCCGGGATGCCTTGTTTTTGTCGGTCAGTGATTCTATAGACGGTTAAGTCTCCTTCACGCCTGATGAACTGTCCGTTTGAGTGATAGGTTAGGCTTGAGATGGCAGACTCTGGGAACCTATTGACCTCATTAGACGGGGTCTCAATGACCTGGTCAAAGGAGAAGCCGAAGTATTGGAACTCATCA
>MFES01000020.1:0-874 GCA_001779955.1 Candidatus Doudnabacteria bacterium RIFCSPHIGHO2_02_FULL_46_11
CCGGAAGAATTTACGCCGATAATTTCCTCGGATATAAATGTATTTGATGGAGAAAAGTTTTTGGTGTTTTACGCCCAGGATAAGGGCTCGGGGATTTCGCATTATGAGGTTTTGGAAAACGGCAAATTTGTTAGAACGACAAATCCGCATCGCTTGGCAAATCAGAAGTTAAACGAGCCAATAGTGCTCAAGGCCGTAGACAAAAGCGGCAACGAGCGTTTGGCGGAACTGCCCGCATATAACAGAAAAACTTTTTATGAAAAATGGGGCACAAGTGTTATAATAATTTTAGTGGCCTTAGGCCTGTTACTAGCCCGTTACAGGATACAAAAACAAACTTATAATGAACGCCTATAAACAAAAGGTGATTATTGCGATTTCGGTGGCGTTTTTGAGTTTGACTGGATTATTTTTTATTTCTCCCAATACAGCGCTAGGCGCGAGCAGTCTGTATATTTCCCCAGGCAGCGGATCGTTTAATGTGGGCCAGTCATTTTCTGTTTCGGTGTACGCTTCAAGCCCTGACCAGTCGATGAATGCCGCTTCGGCTGTGCTGTCTTTTCCAGCCGATAAACTTTCAATTAGTTCGATTTCCAAAACTGGTTCGATAATAAATTTCTGGGTGCAGGAGCCGTCGTTTTCCAACAGCGCCGGCAGTGCCAGTTTGGAGGGCATTATTTTGAATCCGGGCTATCAGGGCTCATCGGGTAAGCTTGGCACTATAAATTTTGCGGCCAAATCCGCCGGAGCGGCGCAAATAAAATTTACCCAAGGCAGTATACTAGCCAATGACGGTCAGGGTAGCAATATTTTAAGCAGTATGTCGGGCGGCTCTTTCAATATAGGCGGCGGAAGCGGGCCTGTACCGTCCAAT
>MFES01000020.1:880-4938 GCA_001779955.1 Candidatus Doudnabacteria bacterium RIFCSPHIGHO2_02_FULL_46_11
GAGCCTCCTTCGGCGCCGGCCGCCGGACCGCCTTCTCCGCCGCAAGTAAATTCCTCAACCCATCCCGACCCTGATAAATGGTTTTCATCAAACAATCCTCATTTTTCCTGGTCAAACCCTTCCGGTACCATAGGTGTTAATATTTTAGCCAACCGAGAACCGGAAAGCGATCCCGGCAACAGCTCGGACGGCTTGTTTGATAATTACGGCTACTCCACTGTGGAGCAAGGGGTTTGGTATTTTCACATTAAATTGAGAAACACCCATGGTTGGGGACAAACCGCGCATTATAAATTCCAGATAGACACCGAAAAACCCGAAACATTTAGTATCAGCCCGGCCAGCGACGCAACCATTGAACCCGGCTCGGTGGCTTTGCGGCTCGAGGCCAATGACCGCTTGTCCGGCGTCAGTCATTACGAAATAGCAATCAATGACAGCGAATCCCTTGTCTGGAAAGACAACGGTGAACATATTTTGCAAATACAGTCTCTGGCCCCCGGCGCTTATTCTGTCCGCGCCAGAGCCTACGATTATGCCGGAAATTACCGCGAGGCCACCTCGGCCTTTACTATTGCGGCCCATGATCCGGCGCTGGCTATAGTTAAGGCCAGCGGAAGTAGCGCAGATGAGCCTTTGTCTGATCCAAAGTTTAATTTCGTCACCTTTCTATCGGTTTTGGGTTTGCTCGTTGTTATTGTATTTTTGGTTTTTAGGCTTTACGGCTATTTCGTCAAAGGCGAGATGAGTAGCTTTCGCCTGGCCTCCTGGCGGAGTAATCTCAAGAAAGTTGACGAGGACATTGGGGTCCTGGTTGGCCATTTGGAGAAAACGGCTGATAAACGCAAATTAACAACCGAGGAAGTTGAGACTTTAAAGACGCTTAAGTCTGACCTTGAGCCCATAGAGCATATTAATAATCAAATTGCCGACCACAACCGCGTTGTCGAAGGCGTCTTTGACGGCCAAAGCATGCTGGGCGTAGACGGCAAAAAATATGTCGTGCCGACCAATTATGCCTCCAAAACCAAACTGGTCCAGGGTGATATCCTTAAGCTTCAAATTTCTGATGGCGGTGAATTCATTTATAAAGTTATTGCGCCCATTGAACGGGTCAAGCAAATGGGTGTGCTAAAGAAGGTAGCAGCCAACGATTACCGGGTAATTTCGGACGGCAAGGAGTATAAAGTTCTCCTGGCTTCGGTTTACTACCATCGTCTTGATCCCGGCGACGAAATTCAGATAGTTATGCCTGCCAAGCAGGACACGGAGTGGGCGGCTATTGAAAGCATCAAGGTGAAAACTATTTTTTCCAGATTCGAGCAAGCTGTTTTTCCAGATAAGCCGCAAAGCAGCGCCAAGACTAAAAAAATCAATAAGACTAAAAAACCCATAAAAAAGCAATTGACTCGGCGGTCTTTTACCCCGAAGAAATAAAAATCCGCCTTTCCGGCGGATTTGATTTTTAGTATTTTGGCGGCTTACGGCGTTACTAACCTGTTCAATTTAATTTTTTAAGTCTGACTTAGCTTTTTTAGGCTGTAAATGGTATAATTAATCTGTTATATACTTCAAGCAACACAAAAAATAAAAAAAAGTGAATTTACTAAACATACTTAGGCGAAAAGAACTTATCGCGGGTTTGGAAATAAGCGACTTGTTTGTCCGCTTGGTTTTGCTTGACACCAACAAAGAAGGGGTTAAGTCCGTTAAGGCTTTGGTTGAGCAGCCCTTGCCCGACGGTGCCATCATAAATGGCGCCGTAAATGATCATGTTAAATTTGTGGCGACGCTTAAAAATTTGACGGGCAAGCTCCCGATCAAAGTTGAGTATGTGATTGCTTCAATACCGGCTGACAAAATTTACGTGCAAAATTTAAAATTTCCTTCGTCCTTGGTCGGGTCTAAACTGACGGACGCCATCAAATTGGCTTTGGATTATCAACTCCCGTTCAAGCGGGAAACGGCTTATGTCGATTGGCAAAGGATAGATTCCAGCGAATGGCAGGAATTTTTGGTTACGGCCATTCCCAAAGAGGTGAGCAACGGGTATATCAAAGATATTGCCCTGGCCGGCCTCAAGTTGGTCGCCCTGGAGTTCCATCCTTTGAGCATTTTGCGCGCAGCTGACCTGCCGTCCAATCAGGACACCTTGGTAAAATATTTTAGCAAGACAAGCTCCTCCGTTTTTGCGGCCAAGTCCGGCGGGCTCAAATTCAGCCGGGTGGTGCCGCAGGTCATTGAAAGCAAAAAAGATTTCGACCGCGAGGTGTCGGAAATCGCAGATTTTTATGAATCCGAATACAATACTTCGGTTAAGACCGTGGATTTTTCCGCGTTAAAATTAAAGAAGGAATTGAACTTGGCCGTATTTGGCAAAGAACCGTCCAGATGGCTTGTAGCTTCCGGCGCGTCTTTGCGCGGGCAGGTTCCCCGTTCCGACGATTCGTTTATCAGTCTTTTGCCAATCGGCACGGAAAAGGCCTATCAATACCAGAAAGCCTCTATGTTTTTTGAGTTTATTTCGAGTTTTACCATTGGCCTTTCCGTTTTCTTTGTTTTGGTTTTTTTGGGTGTCTGGTTGTTTATGCTCTCTATTCAGCAAAGTTCGGCCAATTCCGGCGGACAAGGGGCGATTGTTGTCCCGCCTGACGTGGCTAATGCCGAGGCTCGCACGAGAGATGCGGCGCAATTGTTCAACACCGGGCAGGAGTTAATCAAAAATTCGCCGCGCTGGAGTTTAGTTCTTGAAGAAATTTTAGCTAAAACCAGCTCGGCCGTGCTTATCACTTCTTTTTCCGTGATTTCGCCGACCGAGGCCATATCCGTCACCGGCATTTCCGCCAGCCGAAGCGAGCTCAACGCTTTCCGCGAGGAATTGGAGAATTCAGATTGGTTTAAGGAAGTTAACCTGCCGCTGACCAACTTAGAACTCAAGAATAACCTTCCTTTCGCGATGACTTTTAAGATAGAGAATGTGGAAAGACTTTATCAATACTAATGCACCTGCAATTATTCGATAAGGAAATAACCAAAGTTATAGCCGGCTACTTGTTTAAGGCAGTTTTGGCGGTTATTTTGGCCGTGGTTCTTTGTTTGATCCTGGCTAAACAGATAGAAAAAATTTCCGCGTCCTTGACCGAAGGCAAAAAACTGCTCATCTTGCTTGAGCAGCGCACGGAAATCACGGCAAATTTGGGTAAAGATTTGGCTATAATCGGCCAGGCCGACGAAAAAGTTGACCAAGCCCTTTTGCCGGTCGACGAAATAGTTAAGTTTGTTGGTAGTTTGGAGTCGCTCGCAACGGAAAATTCCATGACCCAGGTGCTGAAATTCGGTACGCCTCAAGCCTCGGTTCAAGGTTTAGAAGGCAAGCCGCTAATGGCCACTGATTATGAAGCTAACCTCACTGGCAACGCCTTGACTTTAGCCGGTTATCTCAAGAAATTTGAATATATATCCTATTTTACCGGAATAAATTCTTTGCAGATTACCGCCCCGGCCGAATTTGGCTGGCTCGGCAATTCCAGCATTGTAGTTCGTGGCAAGGTTTATACCAAAGGCGAATAACAGCATGGCTAATTTAAGTTGGTTAAAATTGCTGAAAGTTAAGCACTGGATCTATCCGATCTTTACTTTTGCTTATGTTTTAGTCGCGCTTTTGATTTTTGTTTCCGCCTCGCGGTATTTATTTGAACAGACGAACCGCCCTTTCAGTTTGGACAGTGAAGCGGTGGCAGGCGAACTTCCCCGTCTTAACCTTGATAATTTTAATTTGGTGGCCAAAAAGCTAAACATCAATCTTGAGAATTCTGCCGAGGCTGAAGCTGCCGATGACTTAAATTCAGAGAGCGAAAATGATGAAGAAGCGCCGGTCCCGGCCTTGTTAAAAACTGACCTGGCAATTGCCGTCTTTAACAGCACCAGAACGGGCGGGCTGGCCAATAACTTAAAAACCGATTTAATTGGGGCTGGTTTTAATGTCGCCAGGGTGGGTAATTTGACCGAGACCGAACCCGCCACTCTGATAAAAATAAAAACAAGCCTGGTCGGGGCTG
>MFES01000020.1:4962-7355 GCA_001779955.1 Candidatus Doudnabacteria bacterium RIFCSPHIGHO2_02_FULL_46_11
GCCTTGAAGATATTCAAATTATCATCGGGGCTAATTAGTTAATTCGCTCCAGGCAGTGCTGGCGATTTGTCCGTTTTGCGAAGCGTCGTAAACTACCTCGACGCTGATTTTTCTGATTTTATTTTTTACCCGGCCGGTGGAGGTGATTATTTTTGGGTCGCCGCTAGTGCCGGCCCCGGTTGAGACCTGAATTCTTGCACAGCTTTCATTGCTGTCGCAACCGTCAGCGGTAAATTCAATGGCATAGCAGTCGGTGGTCGGACAGTTATAGCCTTTGTTGCGGGCGATGCGCAGAAGCGCGTCACGCGCGCCGGCTTCGGCATTAAGATAAGCCTGGGCTGATTGATTCTGCCCGGCCGAAACAAAAGTTTCATTAAGGCTGATGGCAGTAATGCCTACACTTGTTGCGACTATGAGTATCATTAAAGTAAGCACCGTCGGCAGGCTTGCAAATCCCTTTTGGTACTTTCGTGTCGTCACTTTGTCTGCCAGGCAAAGCCCGGCCCGCCCAAGTGACTTTTGGCCCACTTCTTTGTTACAGTCTCCGTTTTTTCCTTGATGTCGGTATACTACGCCAGCGGAAAAATACTCGACTGTGCCTCGAATTGGGCTCAAACACGAAAGTTCAATAGCTGTTGGTTTCTTGATCATATTATCGTAGTGATATGGTTGTTTTCTTAGAACCGGTATATTGCCAGTCAGGATTGCTGGAGTTGAAATGCATGGTCAAAGAAATTTCGATATTAATCACTGTTTGCGAAAGCACGGCATTTGTATTCTCGATCCGGCTGAAGTTGATGTTTTCAGCAATAACTTCGCCAGAGCTGATGGCCGGTGATGAGCCGTCGCAGGCCCCGCCGGTTTGGCGGCGCAAGACATTTGAGGCGACGCAGTAATTCACGGCCGTGCCGTCCACGGTCATGGAAAGCGAGCTCGTAGAATTGCCGGCCGCGGCCGGCGTGCCGACGGCGGAGGCGGCCTTTAGGTCTTGGCTGATTTTTTCAATGGCAAAACGTAAATTGGAGGTAACTTCATTACGCGCTTCAATTTGTCCGCGGCCGCGGTTGATAGAAAAAAAAGTTGCTAAAACTGCTGTCACTATCAAAGTCGAGATGGCAATGTAAATCAGCAATTCTAAAAGTGAAAAGCCGCAGGACTTACGCGCCGCTGGCTTTGGCCCGGGCAAAGCCCGATGCCAAGCCGGCTTTTGGCCAATTTCTTCGTTGAAACCTGCGCTTTGGCCTCGCCGTAGGCTTGCTACGGCTTCGGCTAAATGCTCGGTTGCGCCTCGAACTTGGCACAAACGCGTAAGTCCTGTTTGAATTGCTTTGTTTTTCATTTTAAGGGCTCCAATTTACCACAATATCGTCAACTCGCGGGCTTATTGAGCCAGCCGTAGAGCAGTCGCTATTTGAGCAAAGCTGGACTTTATAGCGCATATAGCGCTGGTTATTGTGATTGGCGCCGGCGCAGGCCAGTTCCAGGGCCGTATTTGGGTTGCCGGGGTCATACCAGTCGCCGCTTGAACAAGTGGCGCCGCCGAGATAGCTCCAACTGCCACTATTACAGGTAGGATAATTGCTCGCGCCGTTTGAGCAGTTTGAAGTGGCCAGCTGGAAGCGCACCCGGCCGTTGCCGCCCTCAAGGCTGCCTTGCCAAAGCAGGGAATTGTAAGCTGGGCCGTCCGCGGAGCCGGTAGTGTCGAAAATGGCAGAGGTAAGAAGTCCGGTGGCCGGCAAGCCGCCGCAAGTCGGTGGCTTATATCGGTAAGTAATGGATAAGACTACGCCCAAGCTGTAAATTGTCACGCCGGATGGGAGCAAGTTCAAAGTGTAACTGTAGTTGCCGGCCGTGGTCGGGTTGATGATATTACCCGTGTCTTTATAGAGCAAATCCAAGGAAGTTGGGGTGCTGGCGACATTGGGCAGGGTATAAGTGCGCAAGGTTCCGGCATCGCTGTTTAACTCCGCGCCCAAAGAGCCGTTTCCGGTGTAAGTGCCGGTTAAGCGGAAATACACTGATTTAATCGGGTTTGTCACGTCACTGATGTTGTCGCCGATGTAAACTGAAAATGGCACATCGGTGTTTGAGGAAACGGTTGTGTCATAACCGGCCACATAGAATTGTGTGGTCTTTATTTTTTCATTGGTCGGTTGGCCGTCGGCGCAGGCCAGTGGCGCATATTTGTAAGTGAGGCTGACTTTGCTGGCAAAACTGTAAATGGTTACGCCGGACGGATTGATGCCGAACGAATACGAGTAGCTTCCGGCCGTGGTCGGGTTGATGATGTTCGAGGTGTCTTTGTACTCTATTTCAAAAGGCGCGGGCGTGCTGCCGACATTAGGCAAGGTGTAAGTTTTGGAGTTGCCTGAATCAATGGTTAAGTTAAGCGA
>MFES01000020.1:7364-9308 GCA_001779955.1 Candidatus Doudnabacteria bacterium RIFCSPHIGHO2_02_FULL_46_11
GGTGGAACTGCTTAAAGCGGCGGCTGAATCGTAAACGTAAAATTCCACCGTTTTGATCTGGTCAACGGCAATAACTTTCGTCTGGGCTGGCAGGAAAATAACTGCAACAATTAGGATAAAAGTAATTAGTTTTTCCGACTGAGGACTTATTCGTTTGAGCCAAGTTCGAGGCGAAACCGAGTATTTGACCGATGACGTAAGCAGAGCTTGCGCCGATAGGTTCTCGCTACGCTCGCCTTCGGAGCCCCAAGGCGGCGTAGTCAAACTACGACGAGGCCAAAACGGAGGTTTCAACGAAGAAATTGGCCAAAGCCATTTGAGCAGGGCGGGCTTTGCCCGACTGATAAAATGGCGTGCGAATAGGCCCTCAAGTTTAGGGAGTATAGCCATAAGTAATTATTACCTTTGCCGAAGCGATATAAACCGTCATACCGCTGCCCGGCGTTACGGTTAGAGTATTGCACGGCGGATTTTCCGGATTTGTGCCGGGTGAATCGTCATTAGTGCAGGGCGTAATGTCGTTCAGGTTAAGCCGGGTTTCGGGGTATGAGCCGCTGACGGCCGGTATTTCGTAAACAAGGCGGTAGGTGGTCGGGCTTGCCGCCGTTACCGTATAATTTTTGGTTGAAGCGTCGTTTACCTTCAGGCTTAAAGTTGAACCGCCGCTGACTATAGCCGTTACTTCTACATAAGCGTTTTTGACGGTTACTGAAGTTTCCGAGGCAAGCACCGAAAAGTAGAAGTTCGTGGCCGCGCTAATTGAACCGGTATTGCCGGCGATATGGAACGAAGTGCTTTTGCCCGGCTGGGTAACGCTTGAAGTGGTAAAAGAGCAGAACGGTGTACTCGTTGGCCTTGTCGCCAAATTGCCGGCGCTGTCGCGCGATTTTACTTTGAAATAATAAGTTACGCCGGAATTTAAATTTGATAAATCAATCTGATGGCTGGTGGACGAGCCGGCCGGGCTGGAAGGGTAGTTGGTACTGCCGGAAAGGTCTGAACTGGTGCTGTATTCAACTTGCCCGTCGGCTGATTCATTAAGCGTCCAGGAAATTCTGACCGAGTTTGAGGTTAAATTACCGGTTGCGTCCGAGCAAGTGTCGCCACCGGAGAAGGTGATGGTCGGAGCGCTGGTATCAACCCTGAAATCGGTTTCGCCGTCAGCATTGCCGCCGTAAGAAATCCAGCCGGAAGTTTCGCTAGTGGTCGTGTTTCTGATCCTGGCCCGCCAGTGCTTGGTACCGTCGGATAATCCGCTGATTGTTACTTGCGCGTCATTAAGCGTTGTGCAAGAAGTGCAGGCCCCTCCCGTGCCGACCGTGCCTTCAACCAGGCCGGTTCCGTCAAATCCCGTACCAGTACCCTTAACTTCAACCTGCAGAGCCATGTTAATGGCGAGCGAGGCGGCTAGGTCGGCTTTAAGCACCACCGTGCTTTCGTCAGTCGTGCCGCCGGTTGAAATCAAGGTCGTGCCGTTTGATTTATATTGTTTCTCGTCAGTCGGGTCATTTGGCACGGTTGACTGAACGGTAAAGGCTTTGGTATTGGAAACGTAAGAAGTGTTAGAGGTAATTTTTGATGGTTGGGAACCGGTCGGCGTGCCGGCAGGAACCTTGGCGCAAACTTGGGTGTGGCTCCATTTCGAGCCGCCGGAACATGAAGTGACAAAATCGGAAGCGATGGCGTCGGTTGAACCGAACTCGGCCGTGTCTGCGGCAGTCGGCGGCGAGGGCGGGCAGGTGCCGGATTGGCAGAAATGGTCGCCGTCTATAGTGACCGTGTCAGCCACCACGCCGCTCGAGGGCGTATTGGTCGTAATTCTGGGCAGGACTCTGAAGTTGCTCCAGACATTGGTTTTTAAGTCATTGCGAGTTAAGGTAATGGTGCCGGTGTAAACCGAATTGGAAATAGAGCTTGAGACTTCAGCGCAGACGCTGGTGCCGG
>MFES01000020.1:9316-29843 GCA_001779955.1 Candidatus Doudnabacteria bacterium RIFCSPHIGHO2_02_FULL_46_11
GTGCTTGCCGTTTAAGGAGATTACGCCGTCAGTATCACCTGCATTATATTCGCGCCCCGAAGCGGCATTACAACTGGCGCAAACGCTCAAACCGGTGATTTCCGGTAAAATTATAAAGCCTGTTAAGGTGTCTGCCTTTTGTCCGCCAACGCCCGCGTTTTGGGTTACTTTAAGATCGCAGGAGTCGTCGTTATCATCTATACCCGCGGGCACCGTTACATTTGTAATCGAAGTATCGCCCCAGGTGCCGGAGGCCGTAACTGCGCCGCCGGCGCAGTTTATGAATTCAATGGTGCCAGCGCTGCCGCCAAAGCGCGTGCCGGTAATGGTTATACTGTCGCCTTCTTTGGCGCCGGTTCCCGCCGCAGGCGTGGTTGAGGTGATGTCCGGATAAACGTAAAAAGTCAAACCGTTAGTGTCTGAATTGCCGTTATAATAAACGATAAGGCCGCTGGTCGTGGCCCCGCCGTAATTGCCGGTAAAGCCCGAGGGCAGGGTAAATGAAATTTTAGTGCCACCCGAGCAGTTGCCGGCGCCGGTGTTCCAGCAAACAATATCGCCCGAGGAAAGCGTGGTGCCGCCGGTGCCGCCTATTTTAATACAGCCGTTTGTCGTGCCTGAAGTGCAGGTGGCCAAGTTTGTCGGATTGCCGAAAGTGCTGCCGGTAATTGTTACAACCTGACCGTTTCGTGCGCCGTCCGTGAGGCCGCCTTCGGTAACATTGGTTAAAGAGGTAGCATCGGGGTTGGATGGTGCATTGATTGTGATCTGTCCCGATGAGTAATCGCTGACCTCGGCGGCAATTCCGTCATCAACCCCGCGGCCATAAACATAATAAGAGCCGGGCGTCATGCCGGTTGTGTCCCAAGCGCAGGTGGTAGCGGGTCCTTCAGCCTGGTCCTGGCAGCCGGTGATGGCCGTGCCGTCCAGGCCGGTATTATTCGTGTCATAGTAAAAGTCCGCGGTTACGGTTTGCTCGGGGTCGGTTAAATCGTAAGTAATGTCATAAGGATCTCCGACCGTAACCGTGTCGCTAGCGCCGTCTGGCTGGGTTACGGTTAAAGTGGGCGCGGTGTTCGAGGGCGGCTTCATGGAGACATGAAAAGTAGTCCAGCCTTCGGTTTCGCCGCCGGTAGCCGTAACCTGTCCGTCGGATGAAACGTTTTGTTTATATAAAAGCCTGACTTCCGAGTCTGTTCCAGAGGCAGTTACGTCCGTGACCAGGCCGCTATAAGTTGAAGGCGGGTCTACGGTTGAGGCATTATCCGCCTGGGCGGCAAAAGCAAGCAAGGTTCGTTCACTGCCGGAAACCGTTACCGCGTCCCAGGTAACGGTGGCATTGCCCGGGCCATAGCGCGGCGTAGCCGCGTCCCAGGGGTCGCCGCTGGTGATAGCCCCGCTCACTCTGTACATTTGGGCAATATAAGAACCATCAGTGCCGCTATCGCCGCTTCTGGTAACGGCCACAGTGCCGCTCTCGCCGCCCGCTGCCCGTTTCCAAAAAAGAGCGGAGCGTCCTCGGTTTACGGCCGAGCTGTTTTGGTAAGTGCCTTGGGCGACTTGGGTAAACCCGGAAGGCGTGTTAATTACGCCAATGCCGTTTGGCTGGTTTGAGATAGCTAGAATGAAAACTATGTCATTGGCGTTGATGCTTGACGGGTAAGCCGGGCTGACCGAGGTGCTTGTGCCGGAAGCGGCCGTGCCTTTGTTAACTACTGTCGGCGCCGCTGCTTTAGCCTCGTGCACTCTTATTTTTTCAGAAAGGTTGCGCAGGGAGGAAAAATTATCAACCACATCCCGATCGTTTTTCTGCACTGACCACATTTTGTCCACGATATCGCGGGTGCTTGTGTAGGAATCAACCAAGCCAGATATGGCGAAAAAAGGAATGTTTGAAAACGAGATTCCAAAAATAACCAGGAATACAGTTAAAAATCTGATTATTTTTTTTGGTTTTCTCATTTTATTCTTCTACGTATTCGTTTACGTATTTATAAACCTCTTGTGAGATATTTTTCATAATTTGTTCGGCCTTTTCTTTAGGCCTTGTTTGGACGATGACCGTAAGAATGTAAGGGCGCCCGGCCGAAAAGACTATGCCTGAATCTAAGAAAACATTTGGCTCGCTGCTCTCGCCTATTTTATGGGAAAAAGTAATATTTTCAGGCAAGCCGCTTTGCAGGTAGTTGTTAAAATCGCTTTGCGACAAAAAAGTTAAAAGTTTTTGCGAGACGTCGCTTGCTAGGTATGAAGCGTTATAAAGCGAGCGAAAAATCACGGAATAGCGCTTGGCGCTCAAGTAGCCGCTCGTTGACAAGAAATCTTTGAGCCCCATATGGTCGTACACGTCATTTATTTCTTCCAGCTCCAGATTCCTAACCAAAATAAAATGCGCGGTATTGTCCGAATCGGAAAGCGAGCGGCGGATTAATTCTTCTATGGTCCAGGTCGAGCCGATTTCTTCGCGGTAGAGGGTTCCGTATCTGTCGTCCTTGTCGGCGGACATCAGCACTAATTTATTGTCCCAGCGCCACTCGCCGCGTTCTATTTTTTTAGCCGTGGCCATGGCCACCGGAACTTTGAGCAGGCTCGCGGGATAGAATTCAGCGTCGCGATGCACGGCGATGCTCGCGCCGGTATTCAAGAATTCAAAATAAATGGAAACATTCGGGTCAGCCTCAAACTGGTCAAGAAAATCCCTAAGAGGTTGGAAGTTAACAATTAGGTTTTGGTGATTATAAAATTGTCGGGCCGGATTGAGAAAATTATATTCATTTTCCATATTTGCTTCAGAATCCTGATTTGCCGGAATGAATTTAATGCTTAAAAGTATCACCGCTATAAGCAAAATGCCGACCGCTAGCCCTAAGGCCTTGATAGTTTTTTTTAATTTTTCCGAATTTTGATTATTATCTTTTCCGCCCATATATTTACAACGCTTCGCGCTCATCCCCGTGCTCTAGGCACGGGGATGAGCGCGCCTGAAATGAGCGGCGGAGCCGCAACTAATCGTTGCAAACCCGCCCTGGTGCCCCGCGGTCTTGCCGCGGGGAGGGGTTTACCGCTTGGCTTTTACTGTAACCGTGCCCTTGTTAGTTTTTACGCCCCAATACCATTCCTCGCCGTTCGGGCCGTAAACCATTTCTACGCCCAGGACAGTTTGGCTTTGATAGCCGGCCAAAGAGCGCACATAAGCAATAGCTTCCTCGGAAGTGATGATATTTTCAGGCAGTGCGCCGCCGGTACCGACAAAGGGAATTTCTTCGGTTTTACTGATTTTTCTGTTTTCAATTATGACTGAATAACCCCGGCCTGATTTTTTTTCGGATACGAATAAGGCTTGCCAGTTGTCCGAATGGCCGTATTCATCCGTAGTATTGGTTAGAGCAGACATCTGGGCCAAGGCGGCATCTTTTTGCCAATCGCGCGCCTCACCGAGCGCCAAGTCGTAGGCTTCAATGTTGCTTAATAGCAGAGATTGCGGGTTTTTAGGGGTATCTTTTGTTTCTGGTTTAAACCAGCCATTATTCAAGCTAAAGCTTAGACCAAAAGCAAGGATAAATGCCGCCAGACTCCAGATAATTGTCTTGATGATCGTTTTTATGTTCATGGAGTTTAGCAGCCGCCGGAACAAATTTCTATTTCTGTGCCGGGCGTGATATTGGTCGAGCTTTCATAAGTCGTGTCCGGGCAGCTCTTAACGCCGCTTGAGCCGGAAGTCGCCCAATTGGTTTGCTCACAGAGCTTGTTGCGCCAGCGCAAAACATATTCGGCCGAGGTTATGGGGTCAGCTCCGCTCCAGCTTATAGTCGCCGTAATTTTTTGGCTGGAGGGGTCATGGCTGTCGTCTGCAGCCGTGCCGGTGCAGGCCGTGCTCGTGCCGCTTGAGTCGGTAATGTCTGTTATGTCGCGGCTGGTATTGTCGCGGCAAACGTTCTGGATAATAAAACTGCGCGTAAAACTATGGTTGCCGACCGTAACATTTTCCGCGCCGGAAGTCACAAGCCATTGCCCGCTTGAATTTTGTGGGTAATAATTGCTGTTTTTCGTGGCATCATAAATATTTTGCCATTTTTCCGTGGCAATGCCGCGCACGGCTTCGAAAGTTTCTTCCAAAAGTCCGGTGGCCGCGTTTTTTTCGGCCGAATTTTTACTGCTGAACATACTGACAAAAATTGACTGGGCCCCGAGCGCGGCAATAACCGAAAAAGCGGCCATAACAACCAAAGCCTCAAGCAGTAGCTGCCCATCCTGTTGACCGAGTTTTATTTTTTTAAACTTTGGTGAGATCATTTTTTAATAGATGCTGCCCACGGCCGAAACGTTAACGGTTTTGCTTTGCCCGTAGGCCGTAACGGTGATGTCGGCTGTGGTGGTGGTCCCGTTTATTTTATTGAAAATTATGTCTTCACTACCGCTCTCTACAGGGTCGGAAAAGGCGATTCCGGCTGGCAGATAAACCGCAGATTTTACCGTGCCGGAGGCGTAGTTGCTGGCAGTTGAGAAAAGTTCATAATAATCGTCTGTGCCGTTTGCGAAATGCACGCCCCATTTAAGCCCGTCTTCTCCGGTCATGGCCCGGTTCTGCGCATTTTTCAAATCAGATACCATGGTTTTGAAGCTTGCTTCCAGCTGAACTGACTTGGTGTAATTATGGTAGTAGCCAAAGCCCACGCCGCTTATGACCGCCAGAATGGCTACGGTCAAAAGCAGTTCAAGCAGAGTTAACCCCGAGCTTTTTTCAAGCAAAAGTCCCATATTTTAGGTGAACTTGCCGACCAATTGATAAATTGGCAGTAATATGGAAAGAGCGATAAGGCCGATGACCAGACCCATCATCAGCAAAAGCAGAGGCTCGATGAAGTTGGTCAGATTCTTAAGCTCATGGTCAACTTCTTCGGTATAGAAATCGGCAAAGGTCTTTAAGATTTCCTCGCTGGTGCCGGTTTTTTCGCCAACCAGCATCAGGCCGGTCAGGAAGCCCGGGAAAAGTTGCGGGTCGCGGCTTAAAGATTTTGACAAAGAAGTCCCGCTTTTAACCTCGTCCGCCGCCTTTAATATCTTTTGCCGGTAAGCTTCATTGCCGACCGCCTCGGCCGAAAGCTCCAAAGCCATAATAATCGGCAGGCCGCTTGCTAAGAGGGTGGCCAAGGTTTTGGTGAACCTAACCAAAACTATTTTTTTCACCAAGTCGCGGATTAAAGGAATTCTAAAGGCTATTTGAGCCGACACTTTTTTACCCCAGGCCGTTTTTTTCAGGTATATAAAGCTTGCCGTAAAAAATCCGATAACAATTAAATCCAGGGTCAGGCTGTAAGTTAGGATTTCGCTGATTTGCACCAGAATCCTGGTGATAAGGGGCAGTTGGGTGGCCGTTTGCTGAAAAGTGCGCTCGAGCCGCGGCAGCACGAAAATTAAAAGCAGGACGACAACGCCGATGGCCACACTTAAAAGAAGAACAGGGTAGGCCAGGGCCGATTTTATTTTGCGGTTTAGATCATATTCGCGGATCAGGTAGTCGTTTAGTTCCTTGAGCGTTCTATCAAGCTGGCCCGAGGCCTCGCCGGCTTTGATTAAGCCGACAAAGACCGGCGGGAAATATTTGGGAAAAGCCTTGAAGGTGGCGGAGAGCATTTGTCCGTTTTGCAGATTCACCTTGGCCTGGGCCATAATCCTTCTCACCGACGTTTTAGCGGTATCAACGATCAAAATATCTAGCGCTTCCAAAAGATTGAGTCCGGCCTTGAGAGCCGCGCCCAAATTTCTCACCAAAAGAATGCGGTCAAGGCTGGTAACTCTTTCAAAAAGAGAAATGGAAAGGCTGCGCACGCTATGAGTTTGTCCGGTTAGGTCCTCAACAGCCAAAGGCACCAGGCTGCGCTTGGTTAAAAATTCCAGAACGGCCTGGCGGTCGGCCGCTTCAATATCGCCTTCAAGAACGGTTCCGTCGCTATTCGCCGCTTCGTACCTGAAAATCGCCATTTTTTATTCTAGAATTAATTCTAATCAATTGATTACTCGCGCACCACCCTGACCACTTCTTCAATGGCGGTAATGCCTTTTTGCACTTTATCCATTCCGTCCTGAAACATGGTTACCATACCTTCATTTATTGCCAGCTGGTTTATTTCGCCGACTGGCGCTTCTTTGAGCATTAGTTCACGGATTTTGTCGCTTACTTGGAGTATTTCGTATATGCCGGTTTGGCCCTGGAAACCGCTATGTCCGCAGATGTCGCAGCCCTTTCCGCGGTAAAGCGTAGTCGGGATTTTTTTGATGCTTAAATCGGCGCTTCGCACGTGGCTCAAAAATGACTGCTTCATCTCTGCGCCAGGCTGGTATGATTCTACGCAGTGTGAGCAAATTTTTCGCACCAAGCGCTGGGCTATGACGACATTCACGGTAGAAGCCAAAAGAAAAGCTGGCGCGCCCATATCCACCAATCGGGGCAGGGCCGAGGGCGCGTCGTTGGTGTGCAGGGTGGAAAGCATGAGGTGGCCGGTGAGGGCGGCGTGGACGGCAATTTCCACGGTTTCGCTGTCCCTGATTTCGCCGACCATCAGGATATCCGGGTTTTGGCGCAGATGGGCGCGGATGCCATTGGCAAAAGTGATGCCGCTTTTAGTGTTGACCTGCGTTTGGTTGACGCGGGCGATTTCGTATTCAATCGGGTCTTCGATGGTCATAATGTTGACTTCCGAAGTATTCAGCACGTACATAATCGAATAAAGGGTGGTAGTTTTTCCGTGGCCGGTGGGGCCGGTTACCAAAATCATGCCGTGCGGTTTTTTGATCTCGTCAGCCAGTATATCGATATTTTTTTCAGTCAGGCCCAATTCCTCAAGCGCCAAAGGCCTGGCCGAACTGTGCAGTAAGCGCATGGCCACCCGCTCGCCGTGCATAACCGGCATAACGCTTACTCTGACATCAATGCTGGTGTGGTCGTCAATTTCAAATTTAAGGCGGCCGTCCTGCGGCGCGCTATGCTCGTCAATGCGCATGCTGGACAGAATTTTTACGCGGGCGGTGAGAATTGGCTCAATGGCCTTGGGCAGAGCGACTATTTCTTGCAGGATTCCGTCTACGCGAAATCGCACGAGTAATTCTTTGCTGAACGGCTCGAAATGGATGTCGGCCGCGTTTGAAGAGATGGCTTTTTCAATAATGCTTTCCAGAATAGTGATAATCGGCACAGCCTCGGCCAGTTTCGTCAGGTCCGCCTCCGAGCCCACGGTCAGGAATTTTTTAATGTTTTCAGTGATGATGTCGTGGAATTCAACTGCAAACTGCTTGTGATATTGCTTTAGGCCGTATTTAAGGCTGCCGCTGGTCGTGAAATGCGGTGTTATCCAAACGCCTAATTTTGCCCGTAAATATTCAATAATTTCATAATTTAAGGGGTCAACCATGGCCACCTTCAGCGCCTTCTTATCAAATTCAAAAGCGACCACGCTATTGGTTTTGGCGTAGGTTTCCGGAATAAGTTTCAGCACCTCCGGCGGTATTATTTTTTGTATTAAATCCACGACCGGAATTCCCAGGGCCTGCTCTAAAAGTTCTAAAAGGTATTCTTCGGTAATGCTTCCTCGTCCGATGAGGATGTTTGGCAGGGGCTGGCCCAAATGTTCAGCCTCATGTTTGGCTGATTCAAAATTTTTTTCATCAATCACGCCGGATGAAACAATTATCTCTTTTAGTTTTGCCGTACTGATGTGCATTTTTATTTTTTTAGATGACTAAATTATACCATATTCGGCCTTCTATTCACAAATTAAATAAGCAAAACCTTTAAGCCGGTGAGATTAATCAATTTATCTCCGGCAAGCAAGGTGATTATGGCGGCGATGATTAAAGCCGAGGTTAGTTGGGTATGGGTTTGTTTGAAAATTATGAGTCGAACCAGCGACAGCAGAAGGGTATACAGGCAAACCAAAACCAAAAAAACAATTACATCCGGCCAACCGGTTAAAATGGCGAGCAAGGCGGCTAAAAACAAATCATCCTTGGTCCAAAATCCAGTCCGGTTTTTTTGTATGAGGTATAAAAACGCCCAGAACAATCCGGCGACTGCCAGAGCCAAGACGCTTTCAAGCCAAAAGCGGCCCCAGACATAGAGTAAAAAATAATTTAGAGGCTGGTGGGGCGGCAGGAAGTATTGGCTGAACGGGTCTTTTGACCATAAATTATATTGGGCAAAGCTTAAAACAAAAGGATAAAACAGCCTGAAAGTCAGAGTCGCGATTAGTAAATTTTTTAACAGATTTTCGGGCGGGATTTTGAGTTTAGAAAGCCACTGCGGCTTTAGATACCAAAGGCAGGCGATGGCCAAAACTGCCGCAACAAAAATTTGCGGCAGCCAAATCACAAGTATGCTCATCCAATCAATGCTCATTTTTTTTATCAAAACAGAGGATCCTTAGAATAAGGACCCTCTGTTGTCCATTTTTTTATTCCGATTTTCTAAAAATCAGTGCCCGTGCCGAGGATGGTGAGTTCAGTGCCTACTTCGTAGTAGTTGTCATTATTGCCGCCGTCCTTGGTGCGTTTATCCTCGTCAGAGGTGAAGGCCGTGCTTTCAAGTTGGGCGTTAATTTCAAAGGTCAGGTTATCTGTTTTGCAGGCATAGCGGTAAACCAAATCGGTGCTAGTCACGCCTCCGACCGTTACGCTATTGGTCGGATCAACCGGAAGGTTTGAGATTGGCGCGCCGCCGGTCAGGCTTGATAAATTTACCGGAATCCAGCCGGTAGCGTCCGCCTTGCTGAGGTTAGCGGCCGCGACCTGGCCGGCGGCCGGCTGGTCGGAGGTAGAACTTCCGTCAAGCAAAACGTCGGTAATGTCGGCGCCAGGGCTGTCGTTTGGATAGCTGTAAAATATAACATCAGAAGCCGCATAGCTTGAGCCGGTTTTACAGGCCGTGTTACTCGCGGCCGCGCCCAGATAAGGCGTGGTCTTGCTTGTCAGGTATAGGCCTAGGGCCGTTTTAAGGGTGCTTAAGTCAGACATACGCTGGGTGTCTCGGGACTTTTTTAAGGTTTCGGCCGGATTGAGAACCAAGACTAAAATAACTGACAATACGGCAATAATTGCTATGACTATCAGTAATTCGAGTAGCGTAAAACCTTTCGCAGGTTTTTTTACGAGATTATGAGACATTGATCTTTTTCTTTATTTTTTTAAAACTGACCTTTTATTTTAAATAATTGTTAATTTTTTTGACAATGTCATTAATCTTAACGTCGGATTTTATCAAATAATCGGTTGCACCTAATTTTTTTCCTCTTTCAATATCTTGGTCCTGACCAAGATTGGTGGTGATAATGACTGGTATTTGTTTCCATTGGGCTGTGGCCTTGATTTGTTCCAAAACCTCAAAGCCATTAAGGTAAGGTAACATCAGATCCAGTAGAACTATGTCGGGCGGATCTTTTTTTAGATAGGCTATAGCTTCTTTTCCGTCTCGGGCTAGCCAGACTTCAAATCCTTCTTTTTTCAGTTTTATATTATATGCCTTAAGCAGAAATTCATCATCTTCAACAACCAGAACGGTTCGCGCCTTTTTCTCATCCACACTCTTTACCATATGCTTTTATCAATCAGTTTTATTATACATTGTCTTTTATCTTTTTTACAATCTCATCTATTTTAACATTGGTTTTAATTAAATAATCCGTTGCCCCTAGTTTAAGAGCCCTATCTTTATCTTCTGGTTGCCCTAAATTAGTTGTGATTAAGACTGGTACTTTTTGCCATTTTGGAGTAGTTCGCAGTTTTTCCAAAACCTCAAAGCCATTAAGGTAAGGTAACATCAGATCCAGTAGAACTATGTCGGGCGGATCTTTTTTTAGATAGTTTACGGCCTCGCTTCCGTCCTTGGCGATTAGTACTTCAAAACCCGCCTTCTCTAATTTAACTTTGTAGGCCTTGAGCGTGAATTCCTCATCCTCAACGACCAGCACAGTTTTCTTATTTCCAGGGTCTTCCTCTTCGTTTTCCATAGATTATTCTGTTGCCTATAGATTATTCTAACAAATAATATTGCCCCTAGTCTATTGTGACTTATACACCGTTAGATAAATACAAAATCTAGATTAATCATTACAGTTTTACGGTCAAATGTAAAGAGATTGAGCGAGGGGATTGCTGTTTGCTCTTCATCTTTCTGGTGTTATTGTGGATGATGTGAAGCTTCTCCGAAAAAGCCATAAGCGAGCGGTTCGGGCCTGTTTTTTGTGTAAAAATTCTGAAAGTTGCCGGTATTTGTCGCTTATATCTATGGTCGCAGACGAACCGTAATATATTTTATGAACTTAGAATGAAATGTAGGGCTTTTTAATGTATTATCTAAGGCATAGCCATATGCGTACAGCAAAATTATTGATCAGTCTTTTTTTAGCGCTTAGTTTGATGGTTCCCTCATTTTTGGTTCCAAAAGCCTCGGCTCAACCCGTTAAAAGCATTATTTTTCCGATAATTGGCGCCGGAGGCTTTAGCGATACTTTTGGCGCTCCGCGCGGTTCTGACCGTTTTCATAAAGGCATTGATATTTTTGGCAAAAAAATGCAAGCCTTAGTGGCTGTGGCTGATGGTACAGTTGGTTATGTGCCGTACCCGGAAGCCTCCTTTGGCTTCATGGTCAGTCTGCGCGACAAAGAGGGATATGAATATCAGTATATACATTTAAATAACGATACGCCCGGTACAGATGACGGACGTGGGGGAGGTATGAATGCCTATGCTGTCGATATTGTTCGCGGTAATCCGGTAGTGGCCGGACAATTAATTGGCTATGTCGGTGACAGTGGTAATGCCGAAACCACACCGCCGCATCTGCACTTTGAAATGTACGCACCCGACGGTACGCTTTTAAACCCTTACGAAACACTGCTCACCGCTACGCGAATTGGCGCACCAGTTGATTATCCGGCGTTGCCAGGGGAAATTTTGCCTTACGGAAATTTTAAAGGCGGCGGCAATATCGCAACTGGGAATTTTGACGGCGATAGCACGCCGGATTACGTAGTTGCTCCCAGAGACGGCGGCGGGCCCCATGTAAAAATTAATTCCGATGACGGCAATGTTATTAATGAGTTCATGGCTTATATTCCGCAATTCCGTGGCGGCGTGGATTTGGCAGCCGCGGATGTTGATGGCGACGGTATTGATGAAATAATCACTGCACCCGGCCCGGGTGGCGGTCCGCATGTCAGGATTTTTAAGATAAACGGCACAGAGGTCGCCGGTTTTATGGCTTATGACGCACAATTCCGCGGTGGAGTGCGAGTTTCCGCGGCCGACATGGACAATGATAATAAGGCCGAGATTATAACCGCACCCGGCCCGGGTGGCGGACCGCATGTCAGGATATTCAAGGCTGACGGATCACCCTTTGCCGGCTTTATGGCTTATGACGCCCAATTCCGCGGTGGAGTAGACATTGCGGCGGTTGGCCGCGATATAACCAACCCTCCGTTAATTGTTACCGCACCTGGCCCTGGCGGCGGACCGCATGTCAGGGTATTTACCTATGATGGCGCAGAAAGACAGGCTTTTATGGCTTATGATCCGGAATTCAAAGGCGGTGTTAAGGTTTCTTTGGGTAATATTTCAAGAAGCACGGCTTGGCCTGAAATATTAACGGTACCCGCATCCCTCGGAGGTCCGCATGTAAAAATGTTTGACCTTGATGGGGGTGAACTGGATGGCCGAATGGAATTTGAAGAATGGTGGATAGGCGGTTACGACATTGCCGCAGGTAATAATCGTTATTACATTGCTTCGTCCCAGGGAAGGCGATTAAGTATCCGTGAAAATGATTTTTAATTCATTAAAATTTTCGGCGCGTCGATGATTAAGGCCGCGACTTCGCGGAAATAATAATAGAATAATTCTTTGTCTGAATAATAGTCTGATTTCGGCCCGGTCCAGTTAACGCTGGCAAAGCCGTTGCGCTTGGCAATAAGGTAGGCACGGGCCAGGTGGAATTTATCGCTCACAATAATTATGCTTTTTGCTTCCGGAATTTTTTCACGGGAGTTTTTTATGTTCTCGATAGTCGAGTGTGATTGGTCTTCAATAATTAAATTCGGAGTTTTTTGTGAATTTTCCAAAATTATTTGCCGCATATTCTCCGCTTCGGTCATTCGGCCGGGTATGCCCTGGCCGCCGGAAAGCACAAGCATGTCAGCCAGTCCCTGCTCGTATAATTCCAAAGCCGTTATGGTTCTGTTGTAAAGGGCCGGCGTGTTTATGGCCGCGCCTAAAATGATTATCGCCTCTGACTTGCGGGTTAAGCTGATTTGCGACATAACGAGCACGAATAAAAGATCGACAACCAGAATCCCGGCGAAAACTTTGACGGCTATTTTTAAAATCTTTTTGGCAAACATCAAGGCCATCATACCAGATTTTTTCTTTTTGGGGATAAGTGGCGTTTTTCCGTTTGACAAGTAAATAAAAAAACGAAATAATGTTTTCATTGTGCCTGGGCGTCTGACGCCCTGGTTTAAATAGGAGGACAATGGTGTCTTCCATCGTTTCTCACCTTTGCAGGAGAAGGTAGAGATGGCGCGTAGACTTGGTTCTCGGCCACATGCAGTCAATCGCGTGAAGGTCATGCGGACGCCCAAGCAGACCCCGCTTGAGAAGGCGGTCGCCGCGGCCGCCGACAGGCTGCAGGTGCTTTCCGCAAGTCATCGGCGCTTCGGGCAGACCGCAGCATTTTTCACTGCCGCGAAGGCAGTGGCTGTCGGTAGACCGGTGGACTACCAACAGCTCGCCTTGCAGTTCGGCCATAGGGCTGCCGCGGATGCACGGCGGTTTCTCATGGCCTACGGCTACGTGATCTGAAGCAACGATGGACGACTGGCCGGCCCACTTTTGTGGAGCCGGCCGTTCGTTTGTATCAAGTGAGGTAAAGGTGCTAAAATAATTTTAGCAGTAAAAATAAAGATAAAGAGTGCCGCTACCGCGTTATTTTAGAAATACGGACCGTTTTGTAACTTGGCTTAGAATTTCCTTAGGCCTGATATTTTTTTGGTTTGGCGCCTTGAAGTTTTTGGGTTACAACCCCGTGGCAGACATTGTCGCCGGTGTTTCGCCGCCGCTCGCTTACGGCGCCGGTAACACCCTGCTTGGCGCGTTTGAGGCAGTTATCGGCCTTTTACTTTTACTAAATGTTTATCCGGTGGTGGTTCATGTTGCTTTATTACTGCATTTAGCCGGAACTTTTTTAACATTTTTCACCGCGCCGCATTTGATGTTTGAGCCGTACTTTCCGGTATTGACCCTCGCCGGCGAGTTTGTCTTTAAAAATGTAACTTTAGCCGCGGCTGGTCTGGTGGTATTGGCCTACGAACAGCGCAAGCGCAGTAAATAAAGTATAAAAAATCCCACCGGCCGGCGAGATTTTGCTATTTAATTTCAAAACAAAATTTTACGATTGGGCTTAAGCTGTAAAACCCAGTAAACGGTTCGGTCAAAATGAAGCATTTGAGCTTTATTTCCATGAAAAAACTTTTTTCAACAAATGCCCGAGTTTTTTCGAATAGATTTTTCATAACAGCAAACCGTCCAATATTCTAGCGATGGACCAAAAATAAAAGCCGCCTAGTGCGAAAAGAGGGATCGTGAGGGGCGTGAAATGGCCTTGATCGGCGGCTAAATAGTTATAAACCCAAAGCTTTTTAGTGATGAAAAATTGAGTGGCTTGGCCGAATAGATACTCGATGGCGGCGGCAAAAAGGCCAAATACGATTGCTAAGAGGTAGATTTCGTTTCCGTAAATCAGAGCTAAAAATATTATTAAGCCCAATATTGGCAAATAGAAAAAGAAAGTAGATTCGAATGTTATTTCGCGAAATTTGTTTCCTGAATTTCTGTGCAAAAGCATGCGGAAAATCAAAACTTGCAAAAGTACTACGAAAACAAGCGCGAATAAAAAAATGTTTTCTAGATTTTGATAAGCAGGGCCGTAGGGGTCAGGAATTGTTTTAGACAGAATGGTCAGGTAAAGCAGTCCGCCCATGCCCCATGGTATAAAATTGAGAAGGCTTGTGTATTTATGGTAAACGGTATCCACAATGTAGGTCCAGAACTTGCGGCCAAAAAACAAGTGCCACCATATTGATATCATTGTTTCGCCGATAACGCCGGTAAAGCAGAACACTGCAAAGAAAACAAGATGTTTCCAAGAATTGGCGCTATAGGCGTCAATTAAAGTGGCAACTAAGAATGCTAGCATCATTAGGTAATAATTTCTTTTAGAGAAATGAAACTTTTTAAACCTAAGATGTCCTGTGCCAAGGAAATAAAAAAGAACCACTAGGAGCCAAAAGGCAAGGTATATTGGTATATGTTGTGCCAGATACATCATTTTTTCTTATCATAACAAAAAACCGCCGTGGGGGCGATTGTCTGCGGCATTGACGACCCCTATTTACTGCGCTAGAATCAAGAGTTCCCAAAAGGGGGAATTTGTATCCCGTTCACCGGCTATGGGGAGGCGCTTATGGGCGTTCGTATTATCGAGGAGCTGCCGGAAGGCTTGGCAGCCTGCCAGGACAACACGGTAACAAGGGAATGGATGGAGGAGGAGTACGGGCCACAGGTGTATCAGGGCTTGCGTGCGGCGGCAGCGCCTTACGCGCACCTCCTCGCCGAGTCTTACGCTGCAGCAATGTTCATCAACCTGTGCGATCATCGGTCGGATGACGACCCTCGCCTTTGTGCGGCGCTGCTCCAGGCAGTGGTCGCCTACGCATTCACAAGTGGCGAAGGCGATGAGGCTCGGACCGTGGCCGACGCCCTGCTCAAGATGATCGGCGTGAAGCACGGGCTCGGGCATCCGCATTTCCACCACGACGATCTGCTCCGCGTCATTCAGATCATGCTGCCGCACCACCTGCAGGACCGGTTGAACCGGCTTGAGGCCGAGCAGCAGGCGGCGGGTGACGCACCGGTCTAGGCTGTGTCGCCAGCAACCATGCCGGTCATCGGAGACGCAGACTTTCGTATCGTGGCGGGATGAAGGCCAGTGCGACCCCCGATGACGAGGACGATCATCGGGTTGAGGTATCAGAAATTCTGGTGCCTCTTTTTGTTTATAAAAAAACGCCCGCAGGCAGGGTGTTTTTACGTAGAGAATAGTATTCAAATATTTAATTAATCACCGGTATACTCATATTCTATTTCCCAACTCGTTTTTGTAGCCCTTTCAAAAGATGTGATGCGCCCCCACCTTTGACCATTTGTTGTGTGAAGCATTACTAGTTCGCCAATTCTAGGCACTGGGCCGCCTTTAATAACCTTGACCTTCATGTCTTTTTCAAATTTTTCGGATTGTTCTTTATCAAGCGAAGTTTGTCTTCCCCCATAATCCGCCGGTTCTATTGGTTCTCTTTCTCTCATAGTTTAGTAAGGATTTATTTGGAGTCTATAATTTCCGTAATTTGGAGTTTCGGTTCGCTTTGTGCATTTCTGAATACTATAATCCAGGCAGGGGCTTCTACGCTTTTTCTGTATTTATCAAGGTCTGTGCGGCTTTGCCAGATTGTAACGATTTTCCACAAGTTGGGCGTCGACTGATCTTGAACTAAAAAGGAATTTAAGGCGGCGCTTGGTAAATCATTCTTATCAACCTTTGAATAGCTTTGCTGTAACAATTCCCAATTCTTCGGTTCAACCAGTGCTTCTAATATAGTTATTATCTTGTTCATATTTCAATGGGGTGGCTAACGGGATTTGAACCCGTGATAACTCCTCCACAGGGAGTTGTGTTGCCGCTACACTATAGCCACCATAAGATCAAGGTTTCATTTTAATAACTCCATCTCTTATTATTTTAGCAATATAGTCTTTTCTTTTAAGTTTTTTCAACTTACGTTCGATTGTTTTAGCTTCGTTCATTGTCTGGTAGTGTTGATGAAAAACCAATTTTGGTTCTTTCATCCTTCGAGTTGTATAAACTAACCCACTCAAATGTCTTTTTAGTCTTTTTTCTACGTTTGCGCAACTACCTATATAATAGCGGTGGCTTAGGTCTTCAAGGATGTAAACGAAGCCATTCATAGTTTTGACTCCTCCAAGCCGACGCTACGGTCGGCTCTCCGACTTTCGGTCTGGCCGAAACGTCGGAGCAGAGCGGCGTTCTGCCATTGAACTACAGGCACCATGGCTAGAAATTTCTAATTTCTAATACCTAATTTCTAAAGGTATGGAATTAATTATATCATCATTCAACCTTGTTGAAAAGTGACGATTTCGTTATAATGAAGCCAATATAAAGATACATTGATACAAAAATGTTTTCACAAATATACTCCGGCCTGTTACTAAAAGAAATTTTTAAAGAATTTTTAAAATCGCTGATTAAAGCGCCGGTTGTTTATTATACCGTTGGCCTAAGGGCGATAGCTCAAAAAATTTACCGTCAGGCCGGTTGGTTTGAAAGGTTTTTTGGCATTAGGCTTTCACTCCATACTTTTTTTACTCCGCTTTACGGCGATTATACAAGGTCCGGTCGCTTTGTCGGCCTTTTTATTAGATTCTTTCTTCTTGTATTCCGCGGCCTGGGTTTTATTATCACCTTGTTCTTTTTGGCGATAATTTTTGTGCTGTATGGAATAGCGCCAATAGTTATTATTTATTTTTTGTTCAATCCCGACTTTTTAAGCCAGCTTACAAATTTTATCGAAAGCCAAATATAGCGCGATCGTGCTATATTTGGCTGGTAACTATCAAATGAAGGAAATCAATTTCCAGAAAACAAACTCATCTCAACCGGGGCAATGGCCCCTTGCGGCAAGAGCCGATGACAAGCAGATTTTTTTCAATCAGGATTTCCGTCCGGAAAAAGTCAGAATTGATATTGCTAAATTCAGCGCCGGCCGGTTTTTAGACTTTTTGTTTTTGGTTATCGCCGTTTTAGGCGTAGGTGTTTTGCTTCTTCATTTGTTCAGTCCGGTCGGCGATTTGTGGCTCCGCGTTTTTATATTTACCCTGATTTTAGATTGTATTTACTGGACCAGAATTGTTTCTCGCGAGACTAAGCCCGTAAAGCTAGATTCGGTTGATTTGCGGCGTTTGTTTTCGCCGCGGGCCTTAAACCACTTGCATAAATCTTTGCTTGCCCGCGGCAATAAACGGGCTGAACCCGTACATTTGGTCCTGGAGTTGCTGACCGACAAAAGCGTGCAATATATTTTCTATCGTCTGGGTATCGGCTACCGGCAGATTGCCCAGGTCCTGCTTGAGCAATTGAAAAGTATTGAAATGCCGCCGCCCGCCGTTTCTGAAGATTTTGCCAAAGTTCCTTTTTTGGCATACCAGGCCGCGGAAGGTTTGGGGGCTGATGAGCTAACGCCGATTATATTACTCTCCGGCATTGCCCGATTATCCGAGGACTCAAAAATCTCGCAGATTTTTTCGAGCTTTAGTTTGACTGCGCGGATGATTTTTGAGGCCGTGGAGTGGCAGGTAACTCTTGAAAAAACTATTGCCAGCCGTGCGCGCGAATACGGCTTTGTAAAATTGCGGCCAAAGGGCGAAATCAATCGCGGCCTTACTTCCGTGCCCACGCCCATTCTTGATAATTTCGGCACAGATTTAACCATGCGCGCTCAAACCGGCCGCTTGCCGGTGGTGGTGGGGCGCAGCGAAGAACTGGATAAAATATTTTCAGCCTTCAGCGCGACGAGGCAAGGCGTGCTGTTGGTTGGCGAGCACGGCGTTGGCAAGACCTCAATTATAGAAAATTTGGCCGAAAAAATGGCAGCCGAGGAGGTTCCGCCGGTTATTTCCGACAGGCGGCTGGTTTTAATTCAAAGCGGGCAAATACTTGGCCAAGGCGAACACGCTGGGCAGGCCTTGACCGCCGCCATTAACGACGCCGCGCGCGGCGGAAATATAGTTTTAGCCTGCGAAAACATTCATGAATTCGCCCAGGCCCAGGCCAGCGGCGTTTCCCTTGTCTCAATTTTAATTTCCGCCTTGCAGGATACGAATATATTTTTAATAGCCACCACTACCCCGTCTGATTTTGAAAAATCGCAGGTTTTGCCGGGCAATTCGTTTTTTGAGCGCATCGATGTTGCGGAGATGAGTCCTAAGGATGCGGTGCTTGTGACCGCCATACACGCCAGCTTGCTGGAATCGCGCTTCAAAGTTTTTTGGACAATTGAGGCCATAGAAAAAGCCGTGGAACTTTCCTCGCGCTATATTCCGGGTTCAACCCAGCCGCAAAAGGCCATCAAGGTAATTGAAGTTTTGGCTGAACGCCTGGGTGCTACGGGCAAAACGGCGGTGGCTGGCGTGCAGGAAGTTGAAAAAATAGTTTCCGAAATGGCGCATGTCGAGGCCGAAGAGGTAAGCGCAGATGAAGCCGACAAGCTTTTGAGTTTGGAAGCCGAGCTCCACCAAAGAGTAATCGGGCAGGAAGAAGCCATATCGGCGGTGGCCAATGCCATGCGCCGGGTTAAGGCCAATCTTACCGTAAATCAAAAAAGGCCGCTGGCCAGTTTTCTTTTTGTCGGGCCGACAGGTGTTGGCAAAACCGAGCTTGCCAAAGCTTTGGCCGAAGTAGAATTCGGATCGGAGGAGCATATGATACGGCTTGATATGTCGGAATACAATTTGCCGCAAAGCGTTGACAAGCTTTTGGGCGGGGCAAGTTTTACCAGTTCTTTTGTTTCTGCGGTTCGTGAGCGGCCGTACTCGGTTATTCTTTTGGATGAGTTTGAAAAATCAAACCCAGAAATTCAGAATATATTTTTACAGGTTCTGGACGAGGGCCACCTTACCGACGCCGCCGGCGGAAAACTTAATTTGACTAACTCGCTTATCATTGCCACCAGTAACGCCGCTTGGGAAGAAATTCAACTGGCTTTTCGCGCCAATTTGACGGACGCGGATTTTGAAGCAAAATTAACTCACGAAATTTTAGTTAAATATTTCAGGCCGGAGCTTATCAACCGTTTTGACGGGGTCATTTTGTTCAACCCTTTAAAAACAAATCACGTGTCGGAAATTGTTAAATTACAGCTTGGCAAGATAGGCGCCAAATTGCAGGGGCAGGGCATAAACTTGCGGGCCACGCCCGAGGGCATAGAAAAAATCGCAAAGGAGGCCTATGACCAAACGTTTGGGGCAAGACCTTTGCGGCGCTATCTTCAGGATCATGTTGAAAATCAGATTGCTACTTGGATTCTTTCGCACGATTTATCAAGGCGCGACAGCGTGGTTATTAGCAAAGACGGCCTGCCGCAGATAGAACGGGCGCCGACACTCTAATTCCAATTCAAGTAATCTTTGCGCGGAGAGCTTTTCTTTTCGTCTTCCCGGTCTCTAGCCCAGGAGGGGATTTCGTCTTCTATTTCCCCAAGCATTTCGTCCCAGCGCACAGGGTTTCGGGTTTTCGTTTTTTTGAGTTCCATATTCAGTGAATTAATAATTATTGGTTGAATTCTATAATTAATTCTAGAATTCGCTTTAGTTAAAAAAAACTTTGCCAAACCAAATTGGCAAAGTTTTTTCATTTATATATTATTGTTTGGCCACAAGTTCGGTTGATATACGTTTTAGTATGAGGGGAGGGGATTAGCTTTTATACTTTTTTTCGTTTGTCCGGTAGCCGTGGTCAGTTGTAGAAATTAAAAATATTCTTTTGCTGAATCCGCCCTTTTGTTTCCGATTGTGTTTTTGGGCATTTTTCAGCTCGGCTTTGGAAATTTTTTTATGTTTCGAAATTTCGTCAATGACATCGATTATGTCCGCCAATTCTGCAACTAATGATTTCTTACTTTTGACTTTCAGCAGGCCGGAAGCTTCCTCGCCGACTTTTTTAAGCAACTCGCGTTCAAATTCTTTTTCAGGAAGCTTACGCGATTGTAAATTACCTCCCATCTTATGGATTTCTTCAGGCATCTTATCCCGAATTAATTTATTGTAATAAATTCGTTTTTTCATATATAAAGGATAACCTGTCTGCCTGTCTGACGCCAGGCAGGACGCAGGCAGGCAAAAAAATCGCCTGAACAGCGATTTTTGCGTAAATTTCTATGGTGCTCCCGGAGGGAATATCACTGCTCGGCCAGCCTCTCGGCGCTGGCCTGCGCTCTAAAACCACTCGGTTTTAGTATTTCCTCTGCGGGAAAACTTCCGTTTTCCCGACCCCTTTCCCAGTTCTTATGGCTGTGGCGGTCTCACCAGGACTCGAACCTGGAACCTACTCCTTAGAAGGGAGTCGCTCTATCCAATTGAGCTATGAGACCGTAAAAGGTGTGGGGACGTACCCCCATCAAAGCCTTAGAAGAGCCTTGTTTTATCCATTAAACTACGGGAGCAGTTTTTTAATTATATCAAAATTTACTAATGATTTCAACGCAAAATATGCGAAAGGGACGGGCGTGCGGGGCGCCCGTCCCTCTTCAGAACACACGGAACTTCAGCTTACTGGTGTGCTCGCCGGCGGGGCGTGACCGAGCAGCTCGGTGGCCGTGAACATGGCTTCGACCGGGTAACCAGCTTCTTC
>MFES01000021.1:0-5146 GCA_001779955.1 Candidatus Doudnabacteria bacterium RIFCSPHIGHO2_02_FULL_46_11
AATCACTAACCCTCAGAAGGCTGGACTCCAACTTCGTTGGAGCACATCCTTCTGGCGGAGAGGGTGGGATTCGAACCCACGAGGCAGCTTACGCCACCATGGTTTAGCAAACCATTCTTTTGGACCGCTCAAGCACCTCTCCAACGTCTATATAATACCAATTTTAAGCTCTTTAGACAACTCGTTAAACACCCTATAAAATACAAACATGCTCGAAATTAGTACTCAAAAACAACCCGACTTACTCGATTTGCCGATTGAGAAAATCAAAGGCATAGGCTCAAAAACCGCCCAAATTTTAGCGCGGCTCGAGCTTAAAAGCGTGGTCGATCTCTTAGAACATTACCCATACCGCTATGAAGATTACAGCCGGAATAAAAAAATTAGGGAACTCCAAACAAACGAATCAGTTACGATAAAAGCGAAAGTTACCAATATCCAAGTTCGGCGGGCTATGCGAAACAAGCGGATTACCATAACCGAAGCCGTATTGACCGACGACACCGGGAACATTTTAGCCGTCTGGTTCAACCAGCCTTATTTAAAAAATATCTTATTTAAGGGTCAAGAATACTATTTTTACGGTACGACGCTATTACGCAACCGCTTGCAGTTACAATCCCCCACCTTTGAAAATATAAGCGATAATACCGTTGGCGCCGGAAAAATTATGCCGATTTATTCCCTGCCGGATGGCATACCAGCCAAAAAATTCCGAACAATTATTCTGCAGCTACTCGGCAGCCTGCCTGAAAAACTTGATTTTCTCCCGCTAGACCTTGCCGCCGGCCTTAAACTTGTATCCCGTCGCGAAGCCCTAAAGCAAATTCATTTCCCTGATAGCTTCAAAAAATTGGCGCAAGCTAGGCATAGGTTGGCTTTTGACGAATTGCTAATAATGCAGTTGAAAATCCTGCACCGGCGAGAGACGCTTAAAAAATCAAACGCGCCAAAAATTATATTTTTGCAAAACAAAATAAAAAAGTTTGTCGAAGACTTGCCTTTCAAACTTACACTTTCGCAAAAACGCGCCGCCTGGGAAATAATTCAGGACCTTGAAACAAATGCGCCCATGAACCGCCTGCTCCAGGGCGATGTCGGCTCCGGTAAAACTGTCGTTTCCGCGATAGCGATTGCCAGTTGTGCCTGGAATAAACAGCAAGTTGCTTTTCTGGCTCCCACCGAAATACTTGTTCAGCAGCATTTTGCCACGCTTAAAAAACTCTTGGAGCCTGAAAAAATAGTAATAGCTCTTCTCACCGGCGGCAGTTCCGGCAAGGAAAAAAAGGAAATATACGAAGGCCTGACAAAAGGCAAAATAAACTGCGTTGTGGGCACGCATGCCATTCTCAACGAAAAAATTAGTTTTAAAAATCTGGGCTTGGTTATTGTTGACGAACAACACCGCTTCGGAGTAAGTCAGCGCTCTATTTTGCGCAATCCCCAGGTCAGACCTGCGAAAAATTCAGGTCTGACCTGGAATCCACATTTTCTATCAATGACGGCTACGCCTATTCCCCGGACACTGGCCCTAACGCTTTATGGCGATTTGGCAATTTCTAGCATTACAGAAATGCCGCCCGGCCGCCCAGAAATAAAAACTGAAGTAGTTCTTCCTGATAATCGACAAAAGGCCTATGGCTTGATTTCAAAAGAAATCCTTTTAGGGCGGCAGGTTTTTGTCATCTGTCCGCTTTTAGAGGACTCGGACGTTTTAGAAGTTAAATCGGCCACGGCCGAACAGCAACGCCTGGCCAAGGAAGTTTTTCCTAGTTTTTCCATTGGCTTAATGCACGGCAAAATGACTGCCTCGGAAAAGGAGCGGACTATGAAAACTTTTAAAGACGGCCGGCATCACATTCTGGTTTCCACCTCGGTCATTGAAGTCGGTATAGACGTGCCTAATGCCACGGTAATGCTAATAGAAGGCGCCGACCGATTCGGTCTGGCCCAGTTGCATCAATTCCGGGGGAGGGTCGGCCGAGGCGAACACGCGTCTTACTGCCTGGTTATTCCGAGTAACAATACTGTGCCGGAAAGACTGAAAATACTGGTTAAACACCAAGACGGCTTCCGTTTGGCGGAGCTCGACTTAAAACTGCGCGGTATGGGAGAAATTACCGGAACCAAACAAAGCGGTTTCCTGGATTTGAAAATCGCCGACCCTTCGGATTTGAATTTGGTTAAACTCGCCCGCCAAACAGCCGAAAAAATAATAGCCCCGGGACTGAACCACTTCCCTCGCCTCAAACAGCTTATGGATAAGCAAGAAATGACTCACGCGGAATAGTTTAGTTAGTAGAAAGTAGAAAGTAGTTAGTAGTAAAAAAATACCAAATTCATGCATATGCATAAATTTGGTAAAACTTATTTTTTTCCAAAAAGCTTTTGGATTAACTCTCTGATGTCGCCTACCCGGATAAGCTCAAGCTTTGTTTTACCCGGATTTTGCCGAGCCGGAATAACCATTTTAGAAAAACCCAACCGCTCCACTTCACTGGCCCGGCGGTCAAACTGGCTGACTGGCCTTATTTCGCCGGAAAGGCCAATTTCACCGACACTCACAATTTCAGCCGATACAGGGGTATCCAAAAGACTGCTTATCATAGATAAAGCTACCGGCAAATCGCTCGCTGGCTCGCTAATTTTCAAGCCACCGACCACGTTAATATAAACATCCTGTTCGTGTACCGGAAGCTTGCCGTGCTTGGCGAGAACGGCCAAAATTAACCAAAGCCGGTTTAAATCAAAGCCGACGCTAGTGCGCTTCGGATAAGCAAGCGTGCTCTTAGACAGCAAGGCCTGAATCTCGCAAGCCACCACCCTGGTTCCTTCCATAATTGCCGTGAAGGCCGCGCCACTGCGGCTCGATATTTGTTCATCCAAAAATAATTTCGAGGGATTG
Organism: Candidatus Doudnabacteria bacterium RIFCSPHIGHO2_02_FULL_46_11; assembly: GCA_001779955.1. Taxonomy (GTDB): domain Bacteria; phylum Patescibacteriota; class Doudnabacteria; order UBA920; family 2-02-FULL-46-11; genus 2-02-FULL-46-11. The sequence goes on from MFES01000021.1 coordinate 2,906, forward strand.
GCAACTTCGCTCATGCCGGCGCCGGTCATTTCAAACACACCAACTTCGTTAATTCCGCCGAACCTGTTTTTGACCGCGCGCAAAAGCCGAAGCGATTGAAAACGCTCGCCTTCCAGATACAAAACCACATCAACCATATGCTCAAGCATTTTCGGACCGGCAATATAACCTTCCTTGGTTACGTGGCCTATCAGTATCATGGCAATATTGTGGGTTTTGGCCAGTTCAACAAGCTTTGCCGCCGCTCCGGAAACCTGTGCCACCGAACCCGGCACGCCGTTTGCCTCCGGATTATAAATCGTCTGAATAGAGTCAATAATCAACAAATTCGGTTTCTGGGCGGCGGATGTTGCCAGAATATTCAGCAGATTAGTATCCGCCAAAATTGAAAGATTAAGCAAATCTTTATCATTTAGGCGTTCAGCCCGCATCTTGATTTGCGCGGGCGATTCTTCGCCGGCAACGTATAAAATATTTACCTTGCTCGCAAGTAAGCTTTGGGCAATTTGCAGAGCCAAGGTTGATTTGCCTACACCCGGGTCGCCGCCCAAAAGTACCGCCGAGCCCGGAACTATCCCTCCGCCCAGGCAGCGGTCGAATTCATTAATATTAGTGCTGAAACGTACGGTTTCCTTTCCGGAAACGCTTTGCAGATCGATAACGCGGCTTAAGGCGCCGCGCGCCAAACTTTGGCCGAGTGGCGTGCCAGAACCCATGGCTATTTCCTCAATAGTTCCCCAAGCATTGCAACTCCAACAACGACCCGACCATTTAGGGCCGGTTGCTTCGCATTCGCTGCATCGATAAAGTGTTGCGGTTTTAGCCATGACATTACTTTAGCTTTAATTTGCCCAACCTTCCAGTAGCCTTTTCTACAAAATAAAGCGCATTTTCGGAATTGTCCAATAGTATTTCGCTGGCTAGAATTTTTGCGTTCTTATCAGTCAAGCGCGTTGAAATTTTATCATCCACATTCAATTGTTGAAGGCCGCTATCCTGCACTGAATAATAGAGACGTTTGCCGTCAACCGACCAGGCATAATCCCCGCTTAGATAATATGGCTGGTCTACCGCGGCCCGGTGTTCCAATATGTCGTATAAAAACAAATGTTGACGGCCGTCAACATTTGTTACATATGCAAAATTCCTGCCGTCAGACGAGAATTTTACCGAATCTACGGCTTGTGCCGCAGCAATTTCTTCCAAGGCCCCAATACCGTCTATGACAAGATAAATGGGGTCATTTCCCCGGCCGGAGAAAAGCAAAAAACTTTTTCCGTTCGGCGATACAGCCAGACGAAAATCGGCGTGCGGCAATTTAGCAATTTTGCGAGGGGAAGCCAAATCAGGCGTGGCGACAGACAGGGTTATCTCGCTTTCGCCCGCCCAAATATAAGCAATTTTTTGGCCGATTGGCAGCCACTGAATAAATTTAACTTCATCCGGGTAAGGAATAAATTTATTGGAGCCTGAATCAAAAAGATGGCGGGCATCGCCTGACCCGATAATAAAATCCGAGCCCGTTGGCGGCCATAGAACATAAGTTACGCTATCATGCGCCGGCAACGGGTATTCTTTAACGTCGTTTGAATCGGAAATGGCGCGGCGATAGAGCAAATCGTTCGAAAAATACCAAAGGGCATCCCCGGCCTCTGAAAAAGTCAGGCCTAAAACCGGCAATTCGGTTAAATAGCCTATTGAACCGATATTTTGCGGCTCTTTATTATTTTCCGTGAGTGTAATATTTTCCTCACGGCTTACCTGAAAACGATAACCTTTATTTTGAGCGTAGGTCCAGACCAAAAAAGAGGCTCCCGCTAGAAAAATAAAAACAAAAATTATTTTTGAATATTTTTTCATTATGACTTTTTATGTATATACATAAATTGTTATAATAGTAATAGAGTGAAGATCTGCTTTAGCTCTTTTATCCTCTGTCGCCCTCATTTTCCCCGAGACTTTCACAACCTACGGCTATATCCCAGTGATTAGGTTCTTTATAGTAATGAGCGCCGCTCGGCGATAAATAATGCGCTTGAGTTCCCCGCGGCGGGCGTGAGGCAAATGTGGCGATATAACCGTCAACCAAACTATTAAACCTAATGTCAAATTTATAACCTGTGCCGTGACTGCACTGCCCAACAGCATGCCCAACTTCGGTGCCGCCGGTTACTACAACCTGGCAAGGCCCTCGGGCCGCGGCCCAGGCATCGCAACCTTGTTTAAATCTAATAATTTCAG
>MFES01000022.1:0-2539 GCA_001779955.1 Candidatus Doudnabacteria bacterium RIFCSPHIGHO2_02_FULL_46_11
ATGGATAATTCTCCTTAGGCTAATTCTAGCCTAAGTGTTTCCAAGCTATTGAGCCATTACGCTGGGGTTGATTTTTTAACGCTGGAATGTTCTAATTTAGGAGGGTCTTGACAAATTTTGAAATGGGCGTATAGTGGACTTATACTGTTAATTTGGGCGCAAACTTAGGGCAGTCAGTTGTTATCCGAGGCTTGTGTGCCTCTTTTGAGTTTTGCTTATTTCGTTGATATATTTTTGAGTGCATAACTTAACAGGAGACTGATTTTTTTGTCTCCGAATTCGATTTAAACAATTAATCGGGAAAAACCAGGCCCCGCGGCAGTCTTAGCCGCGGGTAGGGTTTTTTAGCCCAGTAGGCCAGAAGGTGAAAAAGCTTTAAACGGCTAGGCCGCTTGAAACCTAAACTAGTTCAAGTTTTTAGCTCAAGAATTTGGTCCGAAAGATTTGAACCAGGATAGATTTTAAAAAGCCATTCACAATTGGTTTAAGGGACAATATTTCAATGCCCAAATCGTTGAAAGCCACACCTAAGGTTACGGATATTATCCGTACGCCTGAAAGTTTGAGCGGCTCGCCTCGCAAGTACTTCACTAAATTCAAAGAGGTGCTGGAAACACCGAACTTGGTTGAGGTCCAGACCGATTCCTATCGTTTCTTTTTTGAGAAGGGCTTAAAGCAGCTGCTTGAAGAAGTTAACCCCATAACCGATTATCCTTCGGGCAAGCACTACGAACTTTCTTTTCACGATTATTACTTAGACAAACCAAAGTACGACGAAAAAACGGCGCGTGAGCGAAACACTACCTATGAGGCGCCGCTTTACGTTCAGGCCAAGTTGATAAACAAGGTTACCGGCAAGACCAAAACCCAGGATGTTTATTTCGGCGATTTTCCGCTGATGACCCCGCGCGGCAGTTTTATCATAAACGGCGTTGAGCGCGTCGTTGTTTCCCAGCTTATAAAAAGTCCGGGTGTTTTCTTTACGGCTGAGTCCATTCGCGGTCGTAATTATTACGGGGCAAAAGTAATTCCGAATCGCGGCGCCTGGCTTGAAATAGATTCTGACGCCAACGGCGTTATGGGCGTTAAAATTGACCGCAAGCGGCGTATTCCGATTACCGCTTTTCTGCGCATTTTCGGTTTAGCGAGTGATGAGGAAATCAAAGCGGCCTTTGTTGACGTGGATACTGATGAGGTCAAATTTATCGAAAATACTTTGGAGAAGGATTCTTCCTCAAGCGCCGATGAAGGCTACCGTGAAGTTTACAAGCGTATTCGTCCGGGCGATTTGGCCACAGTCGATAACGCCCGTTCTTTGATTAACGCCATGTTTTTTGATACCAGCCGCTACGACCTTTCCGCAGTCGGCCGCTTTAAGCTTAATCAGCGCCTCGGCCTTGATACCAATATCACGCCTGATAATTTCAAGCCGGAAACAGGGCTTCTTACCCAGAGCGATATGATCGCCGTTATCAAGGAGGTAATCAGGTTGAACAACAGCCAGTCGCAGGCCGACGATATTGACCATTTGGCCAACCGGCGCATTCGCGCCGTAGGCGAGCTTATTGCCTCCCGCTACCGAGTCGGTTTACAGCGCATGAGCAGGATTGTCAGGGATAGGATGAGTTTGGCCGAGCCGGATACGGTAACTCCGGCCCAGCTTATTCATGTTCGTCCGGTTGTGGCCGTTATTCAGGAGTTTTTCTCTTCCTCCCAGTTGTCGCAATTTATGGAGCAGACCAACCCTTTGTCCGAGCTTGAACACCGCCGCAGGTTTTCTGCTATGGGTCCTGGGGGCCTCACCCGTGAACGCGCCGGCTTCCCGGTGCGCGATGTGCATCGTTCCCACTATGGTCGGCTTTGCCCGATCAAGACTCCGGAAGGACCGAACATAGGTTTGGTTAGCTATATGGCTTCTTACGCCAAACTCAATGAATTTGGTTTTCTTGAGACGCCTTACCGCAAAGTCGTGCGTCAGCAGGGCAAACCGAAAGTTACCGATGAAATAGCTTATCTTGACGCTTTCGAGGAAGAAAAAACCGTCATTGCCCAGGCAACGACATCGGTGGATGAAAAAGGCTTTTTGCTGGGTGATCAGGTTTCCGCTCGGGTGCATGCCGAGCCGTCCTTAGCCAATATCAGTGATGTTGAATACATGGACGTTTCGCCTAACCAAATTATTTCCGTTTCGACTTCTTTAATTCCATTCCTTCAGCATGATGATGCCAACCGCGCTTTGATGGGTTCCAACATGCAGGGCCAGGCGGTCTCATGTATTCGTCCGCAAGCTCCGGTGGTTGGCACTGGCGTAGAGGCTAAGGCCGCCTACGATTCCGGCCAGATGATAATTTGTGAAGCGGCCGGCGTGGTGGTCGCGGTCACGGCAGACGAGATAGGCGTGAAGGAAGAAAACGGAAAGACTAAAACCTATAATTTGCAGAAATTTCTGCGTTCCAACACCTCCACCAGCATTAACCAGCATCCGATGGTGGTTAAAGGGCAAAAGGTGAGAAAAGGCCAGCCCCTTTCCGACGGTCCG
>MFES01000022.1:2571-7558 GCA_001779955.1 Candidatus Doudnabacteria bacterium RIFCSPHIGHO2_02_FULL_46_11
ACGCTATTCTTATTTCGGAAAGGCTGGTTCAGGACGACCGCTATTCTTCGATCCATATTGAAGATTATAAAATCGACGTGCGCGATACTAAGCTCGGCCCGGAAATTGTCACTCGTGATATTCCGAATGTCGGTGAGGAAAAGCTTAAGGATTTGGATGAAAATGGCATCATTCGCTTGGGCGCCCAGGTGCAGGCCGGCGATATTTTGGTGGGTAAAATTACGCCAAAAGGAGAAACTGACCTTACCCCTGAAGAAAAATTATTGCGGGTGATTTTTGGCGAAAAGAGCCGCGATGTTAAAGATACTTCTTTAACCACGCCGCACGGCGAGTACGGTAAGGTTGTGGCCGTGCGAGAATTTTCCCGTGATTTGGGCGACAAATTACCGAGTGGCGTAATCCGTTCCATTCAGGTATCTGTCGCGGTGCTGCGAAAAATCGCGGTAGGCGACAAGATGGCCGGCCGGCACGGAAACAAAGGCGTTATTTCGCGCATTGTACCAGTGGAAGACATGCCTCATCTGGCCGACGGCACCGCAGTTGACATAATTTTAAATCCCTTGGGCGTGGCCTCGCGCATGAATATTGGCCAGGTTTTGGAAACCCACCTTGGTTTGGCTGCGGCTTCTTTGGGTTATAAGGTTGCCACCCCGCCGCTCGACGGTGTTTCGGAAAATACTATTGCCGAGGAGCTTGCGCGAGCGGGCTTTAACCAGGACGGCAAAATGAAAGTTTGGAACGGAAAGACCGGAGAGGCTTTCCGTGAGCCCGTTACCGTAGGTGTGATTTATATGCTCAAACTTCATCACTTAGTCGATGAAAAAATGCATGCCCGCTCAACCGGCCCTTACTCGCTTATTACCCAACAGCCTTTGGGCGGCAAGGCCCAGTTCGGCGGCCAGCGCTTCGGCGAAATGGAAGTCTGGGCGCTTGAGGGTTATGGCGCGGCTCATACTTTACAGGAAATGCTGACCATAAAATCTGACGATGTTTTGGGCCGCTCAAAGACCTATGAATCGATTGTTAAGGGCGAGCCGATTATGAAGCCGAACGTGCCTGAATCGTTCCGGGTTTTGGTAAAAGAACTTCAGGGTTTATGTTTGGATGTTGAGCTAATCGGCGATAATGGCCAGGTTATCTCAACCGTTAACCGTGAGGAGCCGGTTGAAAAGGTCATGGAAGCAGAAAGATTTCTTGACTTGGCGGAGACCGCGCCAAAGGTTCGTCCGCCCGAGCGAAATCCAGAGCCAGTTTCCTAAAAACTACTAACTACTTACTACTTACTAAACTATGTTTGCACGAAATCCCACCGAAGAATTCAAAGAAGTAAGAATAAAGCTTTCGCCTCCGGCTAAGATTTTAAGCACGTCTTATGGCGAAGTGACTAAGCCGGAAACGATAAATTACCGCACCCAGCGTCCGGAAAAAGACGGCCTTTTTGATGAGAAAATTTTTGGTCCGATCAAGGATTGGGAATGTTATTGCGGCAAGTATAAGCGCATTCGTTACAAAGGGATCGTTTGTGATCGCTGCGGCGTTGAGGTCACCCGTTCTTCGGTTCGACGCGAGCGCATGGGCCACATTCAGCTGGCCGTGCCGGTCGCTCATATCTGGTTTTTGCGCGGTGTGCCTTCACGCTTGGGCCTGATTTTGGAACTGTCAGTCCAGGATTTGGAAAAGATTGTTTATTTTGCCAGTTATATTGTAACCAGCGTTAATGAAAACGAGCGCGACGCCTTCATTACCCGGATTGATAAAGAGTTCAAAATTAAGAAGGCGCAAATTGATCAGCGCTATGAACAATTAATTGCTCAGGCCAAAACCCGAAAGGGCGCCAAAGGCAAGGATATCGATTTGGCCCCGGCCTCGCCGAAGCGAGTCGAGGCGGGCGGAGCAGAAAAAGAAACCGAGGTCGCCACTCTGAAAGATTCTTGGCAGAACGAAATTAAGCAGCTTGAAAACATCCGTGATTTGGCAAGGGCCGAGTTGCGCGGTCTTAAAACCGGTCAGATTATTTCCGAGCTTGAATATCGCGATTTATCGTTGAAATACGGCCCGGTTTTTGAAGCCGGCATTGGCGCCGAATCTTTACTTGAAGTTCTGACCAATGTTGATTTGGAAAAATTAACTGAACAACTTGAACATGAATTGGTTGATGCCGAGGGCCTAAACCGCCGCAAGGTCATCCGCCGCTTGAAGCTGGCCAAATCAATGTTCGCCACGGCCCAGAGGCCTGAATGGATGCTGATTTCTACTCTGCCGGTTATCCCTCCGGAACTGCGCCCGATGGTCCAACTGGACGGCGGACGTTTTGCCGCCTCTGATTTAAACGATTTGTATCGCCGCGTTATCAACCGCAATAACCGCTTAAAGAAACTTTTGGAAATAAAAGCTCCGGAAGTCATCGTGCGCAATGAAAAAAGAATGCTTCAGGAAGCAGTTGACGCCCTCATTGATAATTCCATGCGCCACGGCAAAGAAGTTACCGCCTCTACCGGCCAGCGCCGCAAGCTGCGCTCTTTAGCTGACATGCTTAAAGGCAAGCAAGGCCGTTTCCGCCAGAATTTACTGGGCAAGCGCGTTGATTATTCCGGCCGCTCGGTTATTGTTGTTGGCCCGCACTTGCGTTTGGATCAATGCGGTTTGCCCAAAAAGATGGCCTTGGAATTGTTCAAGCCGTTTGTCATAGGCAAGCTAATTTCTCGGGAGTATGCCCATAACGTACGTTCCGCCAACCGCTTGATCGAGCAGGGCCGTTCGGAGGTTTATGATATTTTGGAGGAGGTTACCCGCGACCATTACGTTCTTCTCAACCGCGCGCCAACTCTGCACCGTCTTGGTTTCCAGGCTTTTAAACCTATTTTAATCGAGGGCAAGGCCATTCAGATTCACCCTATGGTTTGTCCGCCGTTTAACGCCGACTTTGACGGCGACCAGATGGCCGTGCACGTGCCGCTGACCGCCGCCGCCCAGACAGAGGCCCGCGAAATAATGTGTTCCGCCAAGAATTTGCTTAAGCCCGCCTCCGGCGATCCGATTATGACGGCAGACAAGGATTTGGTCTTGGGCTGTTTTTACATTACCCAGTTAAAGAGTGGGGCCGTGGGTGAGGGCAAGAGTTTTGCCGATACCGAAGAAGCCCTTTTGGCTTACCAATTGGGCATGGTTGATTTGCGCGTGCCGATTAAAGTACGGATTCCGACCAAGCCGTCACATATAGAATTGATCGAAACTTCTATTGGCAGAATTCTTTTTAATAACGTTTTGCCGGAATCAATGCGTTTCCGCAATGACGTGCATGATAAGGGCAAGTTAAGGCAGGTAATCAGGGAGTGTTACAACACCTTTGGCGTTGATCGCTGTGCCCAGTTGCTGGATGACATTAAAAAGCTTGGCTTTTACTATGCGACGGTCTCGGGTATTTCTTGGGGCATGGCCGATTTGAAAGTGCCGGATATCAAGGAAGATTTGATTCATGACGCCGAAAATGAAATAAGGGAAATTTATGACCAGCACCAACAAGGGCTTTTGACCGAAACCGAACGCTATCAAAGAGTGATCGAAACCTGGACCGGGGTAGTGGGTAAAATTACCACTGCCGTTAAGCAGGAAATGGATGAGTTCAGTTCCATTTACACCATCGTTACTTCCGGTGCCCGTGCTTCCTTGTCGCAGGTGGTGCAGATGTCCGGCATTAAAGGCGTAGTGGTAAACCCGGAAGGCGCGCCGATTGAGCTTCCGGTCAAGGATTCATTTAAAGAGGGTCTCTCGCCGCTTGAATACTTTATTTCGACGCACGGCGCCAGAAAGGGCTTGTCTGACACAGCCTTGCGTACGGCCGATGCCGGCTATCTTACCCGTCGTCTGGTGGATGTAGCCCAGGATATGGTTATTAACCAGTGGGATTGTGGCACCGAGGAAGATGCCGTCATAACCCGCGCCCAGACCGAGGCTATGCGCAAAAGCACTTCGGAGCGAGTTTTTGGCAGAGTAGCGTCGAGGGATATTAAGGACAGCAAGGGTAAGGTTTTGGTGGCTAAGGATAATCCTATTACCGAGGAACTTTCTCATTTAGTTGAGAAGGAAGATATCGACAACATCAGGGTTCGTTCGGTTTTGGGCTGTAAATTGGTGCGCGGCATTTGCGCTCTTTGTTACGGCTATGACCTCGGCTATAACCGCATGGTAGATTTAGGCGCGGCGGTGGGCATTGTTGCCGCTCAAGCCATTGGCGAACCGGGTACCCAGCTAACCATGAGAACTTTCCACTCGGGCGGCGTAGCCGGACTCGACATTACCCAAGGTTTGCCGCGTGTCGAGGAGTTGTTTGAGGCCAGAACCCCAAAAGGACAGTCATACCTTTCTGAGATCGACGGTAATGTCAAAATCGTAAAAGCGACAAGCTCGGAAACCGTCTTGCGCATAGAATCGGGCGAAGTGGTTAAGGATGAATATCGCTTGGCCGGTAGCACCTCTCAAATCGCTGACGGTGAAAAAGTGACTGAAGGCGACCCACTATTGATAGATGTTGACGGCAACACCATGCGCGCTACATCTGCCGGCATCGTGCGTTATGAGGACGACAAAAAAGGCCGTAAATTGGTGGTGGTTCACGAGTCTGAAAATTATCGTGAATACAGCATTCCCTCCGGTATGAATCTGTCTGTTAGAGACGGCGATTTGGTTGTCAAAGGACAGCCCCTGACCGAAGGCCATCTTAACCTTGATGATCTCATGTCTCTTCGCGGCCGTGAAGCCGTGCAGGATTATATTATTTCTGACATTCAGGACATCTATTCTTCACAGGGCCAGAGAATCTCCGATAAGCACATCGAACTTATTGTCAAGCAGATGTTTTCTAAAGTGCGTGTGCTTGAACCCGGCTCTTCCGATCTTTTGGTAGGCGATGTTTTGGATTACCGCCGAGTTGACCACCTTAATAACGAGATTAAGGAAAAGGGTGGTGAGCTCATTCAGTGGGAGCAGC
>MFES01000023.1:0-4704 GCA_001779955.1 Candidatus Doudnabacteria bacterium RIFCSPHIGHO2_02_FULL_46_11
TCGGAAAATTTTGGCGTGCGCGCCCTGCTTATCGTTGCCGCCGCAGTGTATTTCACCATGTTCATCCCGATTTTTGCCTCGCCTGACGCGGTTGATAAAAAACCGTATAGGTTTAGGGATACGCTTTCATATTACCGGCGTTTTCCTCGAGAAGGCCTGGTATATGCCGGGTTTGGGGAAGAGCTGGTAATGCTCGCAGCCTGGCCTGTGTTTATTTTTAGTCTTGTTCCTGATTTTATGGATTTGGGCTTGCTTGTGGCCGGGGCAACGCTTTTTGCCACTCTAGTGATGCTTTATGTCGGCAAGATTGTCGATAAGGGCGAAAGCCGGCAATCCCTTAAGCTTGGCGTGACCGGCTCAATTGTTGCCTGGCTTTCTCGATTTCTAATAAGTACGGCCGGTGCCGTGTTTATTGTTGATTCTTTACTGCGAATAACGCGCAATTTATTCTTCATACCTATTACCAAATTTATATATGATCGGGCCAATGACGAAAAAATAATGGCCTATGTAGTCTTTTTTGAGCAAACGCTTTCTATTGGCAAGCTGGCGGCGGCCTTGGCTGGCGCTTTGGTTTTTTACCTTACCGAAAGCTACGGCGCGGTTTTCGTTTTGGCGGCGGCCTTCACTCTGCTTTATTTATTCTTACCTTTCAAGACCAAGATATCTTTGCAGGGGAATATCCTCAAAGCCGGCCGCTGACCCCACATTTAGGGGCTGTTCGGTTTTTGCCGACCTTGCTATTATTTAGCCATGGATCCCGTATAACTTCCTCGATTGCCTGTCCCGTAGTGAACCAAAGGTTCTACTACTGGGATTCTCCAATCAATCTTGGGATTAAGAAAGTAATACGGGTATAAGAAAGGAATAGTGAAAAGCCTCATTAAGCTCGGGTCGAACACAAAACCCCAAGATTATCGAGGTAACTATACGGGATGGATTCTGATATAAAAGAGATAATAAAATCAGAGCTGAAACGACAGCAGGAAACTCTGGAGCTTATCGCTTCAGAGAATTTTGTTTCCCCGGCGGTATTGTCGGCTTTGGGTTCGGTTTTTACCAACAAATACGCCGAAGGCTACCCGGGCGCGCGTTATTATGCCGGCAATGAATTTGCCGACCAGATGGAAAGTTTGGCGCAAAAAAGGGGCTTGGAGCTGTTCGGGTTGGAGAAAGAATTATGGGGCATCAACGTACAGCCGTATTCCGGCAGTCCGGCAAACCTAGCCGTTTATGTTGGCCTACTGGAGCTTGGCGATAAAATATTGGCGCTGCCTCTTTCCCACGGCGCTCATCTAACTCATGGTCACAAGGTAAGCTTCACGGGCAAGGCCTACCAAATCATCAATTACCACGTGAACAAAGAAACGCATCGCATTGACTATGACGAGCTCGAGCAATTGGCCCTCGAGCATCATCCTAAAATTATAGTTTTAGGAGGTACGGCCATTCCGCGCGATATCGATTACGCCAGGGTTACGGCTGCGGCAAAAAAAGTAGGCGCTTACTCTCTTATCGACGCTTCGCATTTTATTGGCTTGGTGGCGGGTAAAGCATTGCCCAGCCCTTTTGATTTTGAGGTGGATGTTGTCACTTTTACCACTCATAAAACCCTGCGCGGGCCGCGGGCCGCGGTGATTATTTCCAGAAAAGAATTATCAACTAAGATTGACAAGGCCATTTTTCCGGGGCTTCAGGGCGGCCCGCATCTTAATCAAATTGCCGCCATTGCTCAAGCCTTTACTGAAGCCAAAACCGATGAGTTCAAAGATTATTCAAAGAAAGTTATCGCCAACGCCAAGGCTCTGGGCGAAGCGCTGGTCGCACGCGGCTACAAACTGGTTAGCGGCGGCACCGACACGCATTTGCTTTTGGTCGATTTGACTCCCAAGGGCATAGCCGGCAAGCAGGCCCAGGAAATTTTGGAGAAAGCGGGGATTATTGCCAATATGAATACCGTGCCTTATGATCCGCGCAAGCCGAATGACCCTTCCGGCATTCGCTTTGGCAGTGCGGCCTTAACCACGCGAGGCATGGCCGCCGCGGAGATGGAGGAAATCGCCCAAATCATTGATGATGTCCTAACGAATCGCCTGCCGCCGGAAACTGCCAGAGCAGAGGTGAAGTCACTATGTGAAAAATTTCCGATACCGGGATATGGTACTTTTGTTTAAGCTAGAAGAATAAGTATGGCCGCATTAGAATCTTTGGATTTAAATATATTTCATTCAATAAACCAAATAGCCGGTCGATTCGGCTGGCTTGACAGGTTTGTCGTTTTTTTTGCCGTGCAGGCCATTGTCGTGCTTGCGGTTTTGGTAATCCTGCTTTGGTTCATGGATTTCGGTTTGGACCGGAAAAAAAATCGCTATGCGGTAGTTATGGCGATTGAAGCCCTAATTTTAGCCCGTCTAATTCTTACTCCTATTATTAGGGAACTCTTGCCCAGGGTTAGGCCTTTTGTAGAAAATAATGTTAACCTGCTTATTTCGCAAAGTCCGCTTGAGCCGGGATTTCCTTCCGGTCATGCGGTAATGGCTTTTGCCTTGGCCCTGCCGGTTTTTGTTTATAACCGCAAGGCGGGAACTTGGCTTTTATTTTTGGCCTTACTGATTAGTTTGTCGCGGGTGTTTGTCGGGGTGCATTATCCGGGGGATATAGCTTTCGGATTTATTTTAAGCTTCCTGGTGGTTTTGTTTATTAATTTCTTTAGGGATAAGTTGGTCGCACCAGTTGTGAAGAAACTAAGCCGGGAAAAATAAAACAAGAGAAGATTACGAGAATTTGTGCGTGGTTTTAAGACTTAAGCGTGTTAGCAGTAGAGTAATGGTGTAATTTGAAATGTAAACAAGCATAGAACGGCCGTTCTATGCTTGTTGCACCAAAATTTACAGATTGAACTGCTTGCGAATATTATTCTCGTTTCCTAAATATTTACCTTCCAGAAGGCTCACATATTGTTCTGCACGATAATGGCGGCAGACTTCGACTAATTCGTTTCGGCAGGGGTATGGGCAGACCCAGACACTGAACTGGACTTGCTTAAATCCCAGTTCTTTTAGCTTGCGTCTTAAACTGTTGCGCATGCTAGACTTTTTTTCAGGTATATCGAATATGGCGCAGCGCCAGAGGCCGTCCCATTTTTCAGGTTTAGCGATTTTAAGTTGTTCAAATTTTTTGTTTCGCCACAGGACTAACCCCTGGCGGGTTATTCTGGCCTCAACTTTAGGGCCTCTTTGTCTAAGCGCAACCTGTTGATTTTTTTGTAAACGGTTTAAGTTAGATTTGAAGTATCTTGGTTTAAAACCTTTGTATGATAAGTTCCAAAGATTAAAATCCGGATCGCCTGCGCCATGAGTGTAAATCGTAACCCATTGCTCTAGTGAGCTTTCCAGTTTTTCTAAAACGACATAGGTTAAAGATTTTTTATTTTTTGTCGCCATAAACCAGTGTAACACATATAGCACGGCCGTGCTATGGTTGTTGCAAGGGGGTAGCTCGTTGTTCGCGGTCAAGAAATAGATTGAAAGATGTATTTTTCTTTGCTAAAATGTAGCAGTTAATTTATAAAATTGGCCAGGTGATGAAATGGCAAACATACGGGACTCAAAATCCCGCGCCCGCAAGGGCTTGAGGGTTCAAGTCCCTCCCTGGCCACCACTATTTCGTCCGCCTACGCTAAAGCTTCGGCGGACTACGAAGTGCAAGCAAGCTAGTTTGTTAATAAAATACCTGTTTGGCGATGGGATCAAAGAAGTGTCCTACGAAGCTTTATGCGAAGTAGGCTTTTTATTTTATCCAAAAACCCTATAAATAAAGGGGTTTTCGGCGTTGACAGTTTCTTTAATTCTTGCTATAATATATGACAGTCGGAAAAATGGGGAATTCGCCCCAATTTCCAGTTCACAATCAGATAGGAGATGTAATCAAATGCTACGCATTCGCCAGGACCATCTGGTCCGCGACACCGTCGGCGCGTTCTTCATCGTGCTGATGGCAGGGCTCGCGCTGTTCGGCAGCTCCGGCTGCGACGAGTTTCCGGGCCCGACCGACGTGATCGAGGAGGAAGCCGCGCCGCAGTCGTGGGTGACTTCGGTCACGGCCCAGACACGGGAGTTCAATGCGCGCGACTGGTCCGAACCGAGCGTCATGTTCCCGGATCAGAACCGGCCGACGGTGTTTCATTCGTACTATTCGGTCCGGGACAATCCCGTATCGCGGGTCATCGCCAACAGCGACACCGTGATCTTCGGCACGCAGCGCGTGTCCATCCTGAGTGGTGGTCGGATGGTGCAATGGCGCTTTCGACTGGATCCGCTGCATGGAGGAACAGCGCTGCCGATCAAGTTCGAGCCCGCCGTTTATTACGCGGTTTGGGCTTACAACCCGGCAACGAATGAGGTTGGCGCGCTCATCGAGTCGCGCAGGGCCATATTGACCTCGCTCGGCAATTCGGCTTACCAGGCCGAAATTGTCGGTGTGGGACCGTACTCGTACATCAGTATCCTGCTCGGCGGTAGCTATCAATGCACCGGGCGCGGGGTCAAGGACCTGCTGCTGTACGATGTCGCGGTTGCTTATACGGAGATCGGGTCCACGCCGTCACCGGGCAAGGTGAATCTGCTGGATCTGTACACCATCACCTGCGACACGCCGATCCCGCAGTACCTGCGGGCGCCGGGGCAGTAGACGACGCGTAGCACG
>MFES01000023.1:4717-5800 GCA_001779955.1 Candidatus Doudnabacteria bacterium RIFCSPHIGHO2_02_FULL_46_11
CTTTTATATCACAATAACCCACGATCGCGGGGTAGTATGATAATGTGCAGGATTTTTACATTTATGCAATAATGGTTTTACAAAATCAAAATACAAACCCAGACTGGCGGAGGCCTCAATGATGAGTCAGCGGCATTATTCGCTGGTGCTAGGAGCGTTCACCGGTTGGCAGAGCATGACGCGAGACCTGATGGATGGACTCCTCAACCGCGTGATACCTGACGGGCCCGGGCCTCGCAGACCGCCGAAATGGCGGAGGGGGAAATTCGGCGAAAAATGCATCAAGGATTTCGCGAGGCTCTTTGCCTTGAGCCCGGACAATGAAGGCGCCCGGCTCCTGGCCGATTATATCATCGCCGAGTTCTGGCGAGTGATGAATCGGCGTCAGCGCCAGATCTTCGCCGAGTTCGCGCGAGGCGAAGTAGAGGGTATTACCTACCTCGTCGAGAGCGGCATTGCGGCTGATATTCTGGAGCCCAGCCGCGAGAAGTTGAAACTGGTCTGACTCAAGCGAGGATCCGCGCCCCCGTGGCCGGATCCTTTGCGTTTGGTTTACGGCGTGACTTTATGGTATAATTAAAGCGTAATTTTACGAGTAGAAATAAAGTTCCCGGCCGAAAATTTTCGTCGAATATGGTTAACAAAAACAGACTTATTATTAGCAGACAAACCAGCTTTATTTCTCGAGCAGGTTTTGTCGAAACTAAAGGCTTGGTAAATTGGCCAAAATCTTAGCCATTGTCAATCAAAAAGGCGGGGTAGGAAAAACTACCACAGCTATAAATTTGGCTTCCTATCTTGCCAAAAACGGCAAATTCACCTTGCTTGTAGATATGGATCCCCAGGCCAATGCTTCAAGCGGCATCGGTGTTTTTCATGAAAAAACCAGGCAATCCAAGTTTTCCATTTACGATGCCATAATCAATGCCACGCCAATTCATTTAATCAAAAGGGAAACCAAGCAGGTGGGTTTGCACGTAGTTCCCGGCGGACAGGATTTAGCCGGCGCGGCCGTAGAGTTGGTTTCAGTTCCGCGCAGGGAGTGGCAGCTGCACCGCGTGTTGTTGCCCATACGCCACGATT
>MFES01000024.1 GCA_001779955.1 Candidatus Doudnabacteria bacterium RIFCSPHIGHO2_02_FULL_46_11
CTCTTGCCGTGGTCAATATGCGCGATGATTGAAAAATTTCTGATATGCTTTAGGTCCATAAAATTTTTATTCCAAAAAGCCGCCGGTTTGATGTTCCCAGAGTTCAGCATAAAAACCTTGCTTGGTCAACAGTTCTTGATGGGTGCCCTCTTCCACTATCTTGCCCTGGTCCAGCACGATTATCCGATCCATTTTTTGAATGGTGGACAAACGGTGTGCGATAACGATAGTGGTTTTCCCTTTCATCAACTCGTTAAAAGCATCTTGAATGTAGGTTTCGCTGATACTATCCAGCGAACTGGTGGCTTCATCCAGCACCAGAATCGGCGCATTCTTAAGCATCGCCCGAGCGATAGCCACTCGTTGCCGTTCCCCGCCGGAAAGCTTGACTCCGCGCTCCCCCACCAGCGTGTCGTAGCCCTTGGGAAGTTTGGAAATAAATTCATGGGCGTGAGCTTTTTGGGCCACTTCGGTTATTTCATCGGGTGTGGCGGATACTTTTCCGTAACTAATATTCTCCCGAATCGGGCGATGAAACAAAATAGGCTCCTGTGGCACATAAGAGATAACACTGCGCAAGTCATCCTGGGTAACGCTTCGTATATTCTGCCCATCAATAGTAATGGAACCCTCAGACACATCGTTGAGCCGAAGCAATAATTTTGTAATCGTCGACTTGCCGGCGCCGGAATGCCCCACGATACCTATCCTTTCTCCGGGCTTAACTTCAATATTAAAATCGGACAACACTTCTTCACCTTGACCATACTTAAAAAATACGCCCTTAAATACTATGTGGCCTCTGGTAATTTTCAATTTTGCGGGATTTGTAGGGTCCATAATATCGGGTCGGAGTTCGAATGTTTCAACCATTTCTTTCATATCACCCGCGCTTTTCATAAATCTGACTAAAGAATTACTAAGGTCCCACAATCGAACCAAAATAATAGTCATATAACTTTCCACCAGCACAACTGTGCCGGTAGAAATTTGATTAGCGAGCCAGAGCTTGGCTAAAACATAAAGCAGGACACTGCCAATAATGAAACTAAAAGCACTTTGAGTCACGTCGATAATATTGCCCCAGTTGGCCGCGCGCCTGCTTCTCAATGCTCCTTCTTCCGTATAAGCCCCGAAAGATTTAATCTCATTATTTCTCGCGGAAAAAAATTTAACAGCAGAAATATTACTGAAAACATCAGCCAGCCGACCGCTGATACGGGAATCTTGCTCGGCCTCCAGCAGGTCATATTTGAATTTTTTTCTTACCAGAAAAGCTACCGTAACCACGTAAATAAAAACTAAGTTAAAAAGTATACCGCTAATTAACAGGGATTCATTGATTAAAACAATGAAAACCCCGACCAAGATAACGGCTACCTGGACAAAATTAAAAATGAAAACATCAAACATATTCTCAAACGCGTTCACAAAACGCCTCGATTTAGTAACCAAACTACCGGCAAAAGTGTTGGAGAAAAATGTGTAAGAATTCTTCTCAATTTGTTGAAAAGTAAAGTTCCTTAAATCTTTGGTTACTTTGACCAGAAAATCAATGTATAAAAAACCCCGCGTCCTAGCCGTGGCTACAACCAATAAGTGCAGGCCAATGATAATGAATACTAAGTAGAAAACCTGCTCAACAAGCAAAGTCCGGTCGGTCCCGGAAGAGGAAATAATATCAATAAACTGCTTGAAGAAAATGGGTATAATAATATAATCAACCAATATCCGAACCACAAAAAACACTAAAATACCGAAAAAAAGAGCTTGGTGTCTCTTTACATGCGGCCAGATATATTTTAAAATTTTTGAAAAATAAGACATAAAAAACCCGCCGGATGGGATTTTTTAATATACCATAAAAAACCTTATTCTTAAAGCTCTTCGGTCGAAGGCGCGATGACCTTGGCCCGCCAGAATTTGGTGTGGAAGGTCCGCATCAAATCTTTCAATTCCTCGCTGCCCAAGAGATATAAAACCGCACCCCCGGCCATTATGCCCAAAATTCCAGAAACGAAACCCTGCAGAAAAATTCCCCAGAAGGTGGTTGTGTTGAAAACCGGCGCCAGCGCGTTCAGCCCCAGGTAAGTAACCAGCCCCAGGAAAAAAGATGCGCCCAAGCTCTGGAAAAATGTCTTGCTGACGAAGGGCTCGGTCGGCAAAAAATCTTTCTTCACGAAAACCGCCTGCAGGATAAAGTTGAGAATAGTGCCGGCAGAATATGCGAGCGGCAACATCAGCACTTCCGTGCCAGCCACATCACTTACTTTGAGCAGAGACTCGATGAAATACCGGAATAGGGGGACGGCTTCAAACAGACGGATAAAAACATAAGCAAAAATTATGATGAGGGTCGAACAGGAAAAATTAACCAGAAGCGGGCGGCGAGTATTGCCGGTGGCGTAGTAAGCGCGAGACAAGAGCGTAATCATCCCCTGCGCCAAGATGGAAACGGAAAAAATCGCCAGACCAGCCGCCACCAGCCGGGTATTGTCCCAGGAAAAAACTCCGGAACCTAGAATGACCCGGACAATCTGCGCACGCAGGACAATAAATAGAAAAATAACCGGCAAAGACCAGAAAACAATGGCCCGTGCCGCTTCTTTCAGGTGCGTTTTGAATTCCTCGGTCTTGCCCGCGCCGAAAGATTTGGCCAGGACCGGAAAGGCCGCGACGGCGTAAGAAATGCCGATAATATTGAGCGGCACCGACTGGAGGTTAAAGGAAAAATTAAAAACAGAAATGGACCCGCTCGGCAGGAAGGACGCCAGCGCGATAATCACCAAGAGCGCCAGGTTGTTGAAAGCCAATCCCAACGTCCGCGGGAGCGAGGTTAACGCCGCTTTGCGGATATCACTAAAGTTTATAGAAAAAGAAAATCGCGGCAAAAATCCAGAACTATGGGCCGCGAATAACTGAATAGTAAAATGAAGCAAAGCGCCGAGCGCCACGCCCCAACCCAGACCATAGATGCCAAAACGCGGGTACAGAAACAAAATGCCGGCGATGATGCCCAGATTGTAAAACACTGGACTAAGCGCATAGATGAAAAATTTTCGAAACAACTGGGTAACGGTGCCCAGAAGATTGGACAGGCCGATTAAAATCGGCGAAAGCAGCATAATGCGCGAGAGCAGAATCACAGTGGTTTGCTGGGCTGGCGCAAAACCCGGAGCGACAAAAAAAACTAAGTAAGGCATCAAGAGGAAGACAAACGCTGACACCAAAACCACCAAACTGAAAAAAACCGTAAAGATATCGTTCAGAAATTTTCGAGCCGCGTCCGTAATTTTCTCCTCATCGGTGCCGGCGCGGGCGGGCATTTTGGCCACCAGAAATGGAATCAGCACCGTAATGGATGCCAGCGAGGCAATACCGATGAAAATCAAGTCCGGTACGCGAAAAGCCGCGTAGTAAGCGTCCAGTTCCGGCGACGGCCCGATAAAATGCGCCAGCAGACGGTCGCGGAAAAGCGCCAGAATTTGCGACAGAAGGGTAAAAGACCCCAACAGGAGCGCGGCTTGATTAATGCTGCCTGATTCCTTGGTAAAAATTCTTAATATTTTCTCCATTCTGTAAGTTTATCAGTTGGCATCGTCCAGGACGGATTCGGCGGCCGGTACAGCAGTCCGACCCTTGATGGCGTTGACTGCTTCAGCCACGCTTGAGTCATTGGGCGTCAAGGCCAGAGCCGCCTCGGCATAGATCAGCGCCTCATTCCTCTTTCCGTCCGCCAGAGCCGCCCGCGCCATACCAAGCTTGAGTGCGGGATTCAAAGGGTTCAGCTCTGAAGCTTTTTGAAAAGCGACAAATGCCTTATTGTAAGCGTCCGGAACGCCCAGCGCGCCCGCCGTTTCGTAAACCGAACCAAGCAATCTAAAATTTTGATAGTTGGCAGGATTATATCCCACAGCCAGCTCAGCACTGCGCACCGCTTGACCTAAAGCTGTTTCCGCGTCTGCTTTTTCAATCCCGGACAGCGCTCGGTCCGAACCCACAAGTGAATTGAGCTTAACCAGATAAACTTGCGCGTAGGTGCGCAGATACAAATCGTTGTAATTCAGGGCTACGGCCCGATTGATCGCGGCCTCCGCTTTAATTATTTCTGTAGTTTCCAGCGCTCTTCGGAAAGGAGCTACCGACGCGAAACGCTCAAAGTAGCGGAAGGAGAGCGCTGAGGAAAAAATAATCAGCAAGATAAGCGTCAGGATGGAAAAAAAACTTTTGCGATGGTCATTCAAGAACGACCAAGATATTTCCCGGTTTTTTTTAGCGGCGGCTAGACCCGAAAACACTCCGGCAAAAGCGAGGCCCAGTAAAAATATCACCGAGCCGGCTGAGTAAAAGAGCATGGCGGCAAATAAGTACAGGGATAAAACAAAGGTAGCCATAATTTCCCAGCTCGCGCCGTCTTTAGCGCGGTTGAAAACTGATTTGGCGCCACCCGCAAGAAACAAGGTCAAAAACAACAACCAAGACAGAATACCGACAATTCCGGTGGTGGCCACCAGCGTGGGTAATATCCCGTAGCCGGAATCAAAGGAAACATCCCAGAATGCGCTGTTGTTGACGGCAATAGGTTTGTAGCGTGCCCAGGCCTCACCAAAACGATTCGGACCGATACCCCAGACGGGATTTTCGGTAACAATACTCTTGCCCACCTGAAACGTAGCTTGCAACGAGGGACCAACCTCAGCGTTGGATAGCTCAAAAAAATTGGGTAAAAAATTTCGAACCGATTGCCCGGAGGTTAAAAATAAAAGCGAAAGCAGGACCACCGCAAAGGAAATCGCCGGGAAATGCCTTGTCTCTACCGTCGTCTCGCCGCTTTTCGACAAAGATAAGGACGCCTTATAAGCAAAAATAATCAAGCTGGAAATCCCAAGCAACATCCAAACCAGCGTGAAATTCACCGCCGCCGTCAGCAGGACCGACAAAAGAATAAATACTTGGAGCAGGGGCTTGCCAATCCGAGGAATGGGAAAAAATTCAACAATTAAAAGAAACAGGAGTGCGGCAAAGCCGGCAAAAAGCCCGAGGGCATTCCAGCTGCCAAAAATATTGCCGGTCTTATTGGCCAAAAGGCCCAAAGATAAAAGCTCTGGCAGAAACAAACGGGCGCTTTGAAAGGCGATTACGAGAATGGAAGACAAGACGATGCCAAACAAAAGCAACCGTACCTGCCGTTCTGTTCGAAACAACATAGCGGACATAAACAGCAACATAAAACCGGCAAAAATAAACCAAAAACTGCCGAGGTCGAACATCACGCCGAA
>MFES01000025.1:0-17674 GCA_001779955.1 Candidatus Doudnabacteria bacterium RIFCSPHIGHO2_02_FULL_46_11
CCTGGGCGTCGTAGGCTGACGCAAAGTAGCCATCATTCAAACCCCACTCCTTAACCGTGCCGGCAATGCGGTCAATCCAATCGCGCACCGAGTATTCGTATTCGCCGTAAAGGTAGTGAGAGGCGGCAATGTTCGTGGCGTTTTGCGACCATCCCTTTGGCACCTCGACGCCTTTTTTTTCAAAAACAATATGGCCTTCGGCGCTTTTTATAACCGCATCGCGCTTTTCCCAATCTACCGTATCAAAGGGTTTAACCTGTTCGCTGGTGAAAAACCTCTCGAATTTCAAGCCTTCCCTCGTGGCAGTATGTCCGTTGGTATGCAAATGGCCGTTGCCGTTGGCATGACCATTACCGTTGGTATGCAAATGGCCGTTGCCGTTTACTTTTGTCTCTTCGACTTTTTCGTTAAGCGCCTCTTCGGACCGAGTGGATTGAACTGACATTTCTTTAGCAATCTTTTAATTATAATTTTTTTAGATTGTGAGGATTGGGCTTGGCCGAAACCAAGCAATTTGGAGAATCTAACCAGTGGCCTTAATTATTGATAGTCTTTTTATTTTGGATCTTGTAGTTTGGAAAAACATTGATGGCCTCTTCAAAATCTTTAATATCCTGGAATTGAAGATAGACGCTGGCAAAACGGAGGTAGGCAACCGGATCTTTTCGTTTTAGACGTTTGATGACGATGGCCCCGATTTCTGACGACTTAACCTCTCCGCCTTTGGCTTTTTTATGAATGTCGCGCTCAATGCTTTCGGCAAACCGCCTGATGTCTTTTTCGGTATCGGGACGCTTCTCAAAGGCTTTGACGATGCCGTTATATAATTTTTCAAAATAATAGGGCTCGCGGCGACCGTCTCTTTTTATTACGCTTAGATCCAAAATTTCCACCTGCTCATAAGTCGAAAAGCGGAAATGGCAGCTTAGACATTCGCGGCGGCGCCTGATGGCATGGTCTTCCTGGGTAGTACGAGATTCCAGAACCTTTGAATTTTTATGTTTGCACCTAGGGCACTGCATGATGGTAATTTTACTTAAAGCGAGGGCTTCCAAATAAGCCAGGTTTAAACAATAAATACCTGCTGATCATCTTTACTATTGTATAGGGCCAACGAACTGTGTTTTTGTTTCTGCTAGTTTACGCTTATATAGCGTTTTTGAAAATAAGAGGGACACTATATCTGGTGTTTTATTTCCGTCTGTGTCTGTTCCAAAATTATTATACTCCCATGCCCCTAGAGCGACAAGAGGTTTCCCACCACTAAATATCGGGGTGCCCGAATCTTGTGTGGATAACTTACTCGGGGATCAGGTCAACCTATTATTTCCTTACCAAGCGTCTCATCACCCTTTATAAAACTGCCCCTGCGGGCAGCTGGCTGTTTCTATCATTGAAAATATTTCTACCCCCAATTCTATTTCATCTTGCGGCGGATAAAGGCCGGGATTTCGAGCTCCTCGCTCTCACCAATGCCATTTTCGTTGGTCTCTTCAGCCTGGCTATTGGCAGAGGAAGAGGGAACCATAATCGGCTGAATTAGCTCGGATTTTTCCGCCTTTTTCGAACTGCCTGCTTCCATTACCGGCCGGTAGGGACTCTCGAACACGGCGGCTGATGCGGACAATGATGCTCGCATGGCTGGGGTACGTAGAGCGTTATCGTCAAAACCAGTGGCTACCACGGTAATTCTTACCTCATCTTGAAGGGCCTCGTCAACCACGGCACCAAAGATAATTTTGGCATCAGGATGTACAGATTTAGTAATGATTTTACCGGCTTCATCCACCTCATGCATACCAAGGTCCTTACCGCCGGTAATGTTGAAGAGTACTCCGGTAGCCCCGTCAATGGAAAGTTCCAAAAGCGGGCTGTCTATGGCCATTTTAGCGGCTTCTATCGCCCGATTCTCACCACTACCCCTGCCAATGCCCATAAGGGCAGTGCCGGAATTCTGCATAATGGCCTTTACGTCGGCAAAATCAACGTTAATCATGCCGTTGATGGTAATTAAATCCGAAATGCCCTGAACACCCTGCCTCAAAACGTCATCCACTGTTTTGAAAGCATCTATCAAGGAAGTCTTGCGATCAATAATCTGCAAAATTCTGTCGTTCGGCACGACTATAATGGCGTCCACCTTATTACGCAGCTGATCCAAGCCCTTGTCGGCTATTTCCCTTCTCTTGGCTCCCTCAAAAGCAAAAGGCTTAGTAACGACACCGACTGTTAAAACGCCGGACTCCCGGGCTATCTCGCCCACAACCGGCATGGCACCGGTTCCTGTGCCGCCACCCAAACCGCCGGTAACAAAAACCATGTCGGCGTTCTTTACGGTTTCGTAAATTTCATCCTGGGTTTCCTCGGCGGCCTGTTTGCCGGTATCGGGATTCATGCCCGCGCCTAGGCCACGGGTGGTATCCTTGCCTATCTGGATGCGCTTATCGGTCTTTACGCTATGCAGAGCCTGGGCATCGGTATTGATGGTAATAAAATCAACCCCGGAAATGCCAACCTCGGCCATCCGGTTAATAGCGTTGCCTCCGCCTCCGCCTACACCAATTACCTTAATACGCGCAAAATTTTCTATCTTTGGCTTCACTTCAGGCATACCCGTACACCAAACTTCAATAATCTTGTCAGACATTCGACTTAGATAAATGAAGCTGTTAATCAATTATAGACTGATATACCCTTATAACCACACTGCTTCTCCAAGATTGAGGAGAATGATTGAAGTTTGGTGTCCGGGCATACCAAGTAATACGAAAAATACTAATCAAAAAATAAACCTATTCGTATTCTACCGACAACGACAAATTAAGGCAAGAAGCTCTTAAACCAAGATTTCAGCTTAGACACCCCTGGATTATCGGCAATCTTTTTACCTAAACTCAAGCCTAAACCGCTCGAACCATGGCGCAAATCCTCCTCGGCAACCCACTGGACCAAACCGACGCCGGTGCCATACATCGGATCCGAAATTCTGTCTATCACGCTCGACAATGTAGAGGAAGGATTGCCTACAACCACCGGTAAACGCAGTTTCTCGCGCGCGTAATCAACTATGCCGGGCAAGTTCGCCCCGCCGCCGACCAATACCACGCCGCCCGGAAGCTGGCCGTCGCGGTTTATTTTTTTAAGCTCTTTGTTAACGCTCGACAATATTTCCTCGATGCGCGCTTCCATTATTTCCACCACATGTCGGCGGGAAACCATTTCATCTTCATTAGCGTCGAATTCAGAAAGTTTTATTTCGCTGTCTTTGCGTAAACTTTCCGGATCGGTGTGTCCGTATTTAAGCTTTATTTCCTCAGCCGTATCAACCGTCGTGCGAAGCCCGATGGCAATGTCGTTCGTAACGTGGGCCTGGCCGATTGGCACAACCGAAGCCAAAAGCAACTGGCCTTCTTCATAAACTACAACACCGGTAGTGCCGGCTCCAAGGTCAATTAGAACCGAGCCGATTTCCTTATGCCGCTTGGTCAGGCAGCTGTTGGCCGAGGCCAAAGAAGACAGCACAAGCTCATCGACTTCCAGGCCCACCTGCTTAAGGCATTTTTGCAGGTTGCGCAGATAGGGCGTAGAAACCTCAATAATAGTGCTTTCAACTTCCAATCGAATTCCGCTCATGCCCACAGGGTCTTTGATGCCCCCTTGTCCGTCTACGGCGAAATGCTTGGGAATAACGTGAAGAATTTCCTTGTTTAGAGGCAGCTGCATGGCCTGCGAAGCGTCTATTACGCGAAGCAAGTCATGCTCGGTAATTTCCCCATCCGCCCGCGAGACGGCAATGACACCGTGCGAATTGATAGTATTAATGTGCGGCCCATTTACTGAAACCACGGCATGATTAAGACTTAAACCGGTCATGCGTTCGGCATGGTCAAGGGCCTGAGAAATTGACGAGACCGCTTCTTCCAAATCAACAATCACACCACGGCGCAAGCCGGCAGATGGCGCCTCGCCCGTGCCGACAATACTAAGCTGGTCCGTATTCGGATCAAACTTTCCGACAACCACTTTTACTTTAGCCGAACCTACATCAAGTCCGACGTAATAATGTTCGCGAGGCATAATCAACGGGGACAACCCTGTCCGCCAGAGACCGGCGGACCGACTTCGTCGAGGGGTTTCCCCCACCAGCCATCGGGTTCCCGGCAGAGCCGGTTAACCACTAGGCTTTGGTTTTTGACGATTCTCGACTTCTTTCAGAAGTCTGTGAGTCTAATTCCCCTTTCCTAGGTTGCCTACGGCAACAGGCAAAGCCTGATTGCCTCCGGTTCTTTATTTTTAATGATTATTTTTTTGTGAGTAAATCCTTAACAATCTTCTGCACCCGGTCGCCGGAAGCACGCCCGGCCACTTCTTTCATCACCGCGCCCATAATTTTGCCAAAATTATCGGCACCCGTTTCGGCTACTTTATTTTCAGCCAGGGCCCTTATCTCTTCATCAGGAAGTTCTGGAGGTAAAAAAACTTTTAAAACTTCAGCTTCGGCTTCTTCTTCTAAAGCACGATCCTCACGGCCGGCCTGCCTGAATTGGTTGACTGAATCTTCCCGCTTCTTGAGCTCGCGCCTAATGACCGCTGTTTCTTCGTCATCGGAAAGGTCATGAATTTTGGCGATGCGCTCATTAACCAAAGCGCTTTTCAGCATTCGGAAAACAGAAACTGCCCGTATATCCTTGTTTTTTAAAGCTAACTTAAGCTTTGATTCTACAATCTCTGCTATTTGCGCCATTTACCCGCCTAAATTTTCTACACAACTACTCTATAATTGAAAGTATGTTTGTAGGTTACTAGTAAGCTGTTGTGATTATTCATGTTCGACGAAAATTTTAGCGGGTTTACCAAAAAGCCTTTAGTTTTGACAAAACAACCATATTATTCGAGTGGATTATACCTTAATTACTGACTCCTATTGATGAACGACACCCGACAAAAATTTTTGGCGGATATGGTTATAAAGTTATAAAGTTATCTTGACCCGCGGTAACCTGACCCACGATGAATGGGGCCGAGCTTTTTAGCCTCGTCGCGCTCTTTCTTTAGCTCGGTTCTACGCTGGGCCGAACGTCGCTGCAAATTGCGGCTTTTAACGCGGCTGTGATAACGGATTCTGCGCGCGCGGATAAGAATTCCGCTCTGCTGAACCTTGCGGCTGAAACGCCGCATCAAGCTTTCGAAACTTTCACCGTCTTTACGCTTTACTTCTATCATTTATACACCTGCTTTCTTAAGTTTAATAAATCGTCCACGACTCCTTGAATCGTGGTATTAAGGCCATCACAGTAAATAAATAGTAACATATTCCTTTTGACGCAGTCAAAAGGAATCGCCAAACTCTAACCCCAGAATTGAGGTGTGGAGTTTGGCGATTGAGGCTTGAAGTTTATGTCCCTACTCTCCCAGTCTTTTCCTGACCTCGCTCAAAATCCGCTCCGAGGTAAATACTTCCTGCATGCCTGATTTAACGTCACGCAGGATTACCGTGTCCTCTAAGGCTTCCTTTTGCCCGACGATAAGGGCAATGGGCACCTTCATGTCAGCCGCCTGCTGCAAGCGCGCTTTAAGACCATTTTCATCAAAAAGATTAACTACGGAAATCATTTCATCCCAAAAATTGGAGAAGAGGGACAAGGCCTTTTTCGCGCCCAGTTCCCCCAAGGGTATCAAAGCCACATCAGCCGATTTAGCCTTCTGTAGTACCGCACCGGAAAGATGCCAAGCCCGCAAAAATTTGCTGAAATCACCGACCAAACCCAGGGCTGGGCGGGGTGACACGTTAAAATGACTGAATAAATGGTCATGGCGCATGCCATGGGAAAGAATAAACGAATCTTGAGGGTGGTTAAACTTAAACCGAAAAACGGTGCGGCGGGCGTGGGGGTCGAGGTCAGAACCGGTCATCAGTACGTAAGACACTTTTAGCTCATCTAAGGATTCAAGCACTGTAGTTAAATGGGACGAACAAGCCGCATCGAGATAATCGATAAAAGCCGGGGCGTCAGCGGCAATACTTTGACATTCCGCCTGTTCGCAAACCAGTATTTTTTCAGGGTGCTTTTCCACACTGGCCGCACATTCCTTACAAAGACTGTACTTGGCGTCAGAAAAAGTGCGACTTAAAATTTGCTGGTATTCCGGCCAGCAATTTTCGCAACCCCGGCTGCCGATCTCTAAAACAATCTTGTCTTCACCTAAAACGCTATAGAGTTTCCAGGCCAAAGCCAAAACTTGCGCGTCAAAGATCGGGCTCTCATCGCCGATTACCTCAAAACCATACTCAAGGTTTGAAACTATTTGGTAAGGATTCTCGTGATGAACGGTGACCGGTGAAATAAAATACCATTTACTCAACCTCTCTTTTTCCGGAGTGCGGGCATCAAGATACATGCGCAGCAAACCCGAAATGGCGTTTGTCCGAAAAACCGCCTCATCGGCGCCCGAAACTTTCAAAACCGGCGCCTTACCTTCCTTGACATGGAATTTCGCATTGATTTCGGAAACCTCAAACAAAGAGGGCTCAATTCTTGAAAAACCGAAGCCTTTGGCCAAATTTTTTAATCGTTCCAAAAGATGATCCAAATCAGCCCACTCCTCCGGCAAAAAATCCTTTTGGCCCGGAATTTTCTTTACAAACTTTTTTTGAACCGGCGGCTCAAGCGGCGGCATCACCTTGCTTGTCGTATTTTTTGTGGAAGTTGCTTTATGCACCTGATTCTCCTTTCACGATGTTTAACTGTTAAAACTACTGGGAGTATTGCGGGGTTTTAAAGAAGGAAAGATCGGACAACGGGAAAACTTTCACCCAAACCTTGCCGACAATATCTGTGCGCTCGAGCGGCCCCCAAACTCGAGAATCCGAACTGGCCACGCGGTTATCACCCAGAACATAATACTGACCGCTGCCCAAGACAATACTGTCATCACCTATCGGGCTTGTGAAAGTTCCCACGACCAAATAATTTTCATCAAGAATTTGGCTGTCGTAACCATTACCCGGATAAACTTTAACTTTGCCTCCGTTAAAAACAAGTCTGTCGCCCGGCAGGCCAATGATACGCTTGATAAAAAATTGCGACGGGTCCTCGGGATAGCGCAGCACTATTACCTCTCCGCGCTCGGGTCGGTTAAAACGGTAGCTTATCTCATCAATAATCAAATAATCACCGTGAGTAAAGTTGGGCTCCATCGAACTCCCGGAAACAATAAATGGCTGGAAAACCAAAAAGCGAATGGGAATAATGACCACTGTGGCTAAAAGCACTATTTTGGCCAAATCCCAGACAAAAACCCCGATTGGCGCCAGCACAGGTTGGGTCTGGGCCGTGTTTTCTGGAACAATCGCCCCTTCCGCCGTGTTGTTTACTGATGATGGTTCTTGTTCGTTTTGCATGATTAAATTTTTTGGTGGTCACTACTGGATTCGAACCAGTGACCTCTCCGATGTGAACGGAACGCTCTAACCAACTGAGCTAAGTGACCATAAATTTGCCGGATAAGCTGAACCATTCGCCCCTACTTCGCTTGGGATTGACACCCAAGCTTCGAAGGGCAGGCCAAGCATACGAGCCGAGATGCCACACCATCATAAACTTTAGTTACTTTAAACGAAAAAAAATAACAATCTAAATCCGGTAATTTATGCTAAACTATATTGGCGTACGTTCGAAAAAAAATATGAACCTCACTTATTTTATACTGAAGATTAGCATGATGCAAGCTGCAAAAACCGACAAAAAACCCGGCCTGTGCTTGGCTTGGGCGTGGAACCAAAAAAGTTGAGTCAATTGGTCGTTTTATGTAGCTAGAGCACAAAAATTAAGGTTAAAATGATTTTTTTAAAAAGCGCCGGCCGGCCCAAAGTGGTCATTACCCTTATGCTGGCACTCCTTTCGGGAGTGTTCGGTTTCACTTTGGCAAAATTTTGGCATGGTAGTAATAGTATTTTCATTTCTGGCCGAAATCCGGTGGCTCAACTGGCCGGGCTGGTTTTCGACGGACAAAAACTGATCGGCGAATCGCAGGACCAAGTAAACGTCCTGCTTTTGGGTGTGGGCGGTGAAGGGCACGATGGCCCTTACCTTTCGGACACGGTCATGCTAGCAAGCATTAAACCCAATACCTCTGAAATTTCATTGATTTCCATCCCGCGCGACATTATTGTTTCCATACCGGGAAGCTACGGACTTTATAAAATAAACAGCGCTTATGCTTACGGTGTCATGAACTATGGACAGAAAATCGGATTGACGCAGGCCAGAAAAACCGTAGAAAACTTTTTAGGAATAGAAATTCCCTACGCCCTAGTTGTAGATTTTGCCGGCTTTGCCAAAGGAGTGGATACTTTGGGCGGCATCGATGTAGAAATCGAACGCTCCTTCACCGATTCCCTGTTCCCAAATACCAAAAACGGATACATCGGCCCGGTAAGCTTTAAAGCCGGGGTTGAACACATGGACGGCGAACGCGCGCTTATCTATGCCCGTTCTCGCTACACCACCTCCGACTTCGACCGCGCCCGCCGCCAGCAAAAAATTCTTGAGGCTTTCAAGGCCCGCGTTCGCGACTTGAATCTTTTTTCAGACATTAAAACCGTTAATGGTTTATACGACGATTTTACCAGCCATATATCCACCAATCTCGATGCCGGACAAATAAAACGGTTAGCCGGTCTCATGCTCCAGGTTCCTCAAAATCAAATTTACAGTTCAGTAATTGACCCGACCACCGGCATGGTTTGCAGTTTTCTATCAAAAGAAAAAGGCTACCACATTGATTTGTGCCGCGGCCGAACCCTAAAAAATATTAAGGAATATACGGACAGCAGTTTTGCCCGCGGCCGCGTGACAAGCGAGCAGCCGTTAGTTGAAATTCAAAACGCCACCGGTATTGGCGGCTTTGCCCTTATGGCCTCTGAACAATTAACCTTAATGTCCTTTAACACCACGGCAACCAACGCCAGCAAGCTAACTGACCCCGATCAATCAGTAATCTATGATTTGACGGGTGGTAAAAAACCAAATAGTTTAGCCGTGTTACAGACTACTCTTTCAGCAAAAATCGGCAGCAACCCGCCAATCGCTAAAACCTCGCCCACACCGGACTTTATAGTTATCCTCGGCAAAAATTACAGGCCGCCTTATCTTGAAGTGATAAATCTCGACCCGCCCGAACCGGAAGAGGAAGAGGAAGCTGACGATGAGAATGGCAATGACGAAGAAGGCGAGGGCGACCAGGACGTAGAGGACTCGGAAACAACCTCTCCGCCGGCAACCGCACCCGACACCAAGGCGGACACTGAAGCCACGGATGAAACTGACGATAAGCTACTAAAAAACTTAGCGCCGTCGGTAAACCTCAAAAACGTCATCCCCGATCAGACATAACCAAACACCCCAGGCCATCAAGCGGGGTGTTTTAAGTTCGCTGATTATTGTAAGATATATAGAGTAATGTCCAAGAAAACACCGACAATCGCCTTGGTGGGGCCGCCAAACGTAGGCAAATCTACGCTTTTTAATACTATGCTTGGAAAACGGATCGCCATTACCGGTCCCCGCCCCGGCACCACGCGCGATCGCGCTTACGGCGAAACAAAATGGAATGACAAACGATTTATACTTATCGATACCGGCGGGCTCGCTCGCAAATCCGGCGATCCCTTGGAAAAAAATATCCGCGCTCAAACCCAACTGGCCGTGACTGAAGCCGATGCAATTATTTTTGTGGTAGATGCCAAAGCCCCGGTTTCAGCCGCCGTGAATACTACCAAGGAACTAAAAGAGGTTCTTAGAAAAAATAAACTCTTAAACAAGCTGCCGGTTTTCGTGGTAGCCAATAAAATCGACTCGGCAAAATATACCGAGAAAGCCAAAGCGGATTTTGTTCGCTTGGGCCTGGGCGGTATTTGGCCAATTTCGGCCCTAACCGGGCGAGGCGTAGGCGATCTTTTAGACAAATTGGTTGAAGAAATTGAAAAATCGGAAGACGAGGAGCCTGAAGAAATTTTTGCAAATGTTGCGATTGTCGGCAAACCCAATGCCGGAAAATCTACCCTGGTCAATCATTTGGTGGGCGAGGAACGCGCCATTGTCAGTCCGCTTCCGGGTACAACTCGCGCCGCAGTAGATGTAAAAATTTCTTATAAAGGAAAGATTCTGAAATTTATCGATACGGCCGGAATGAGGCGCCGGTCAAAAATTGACATTGACGTTGAGCAGTACGCCCTTTTCCAGGCCTTAAAAAGTTTGGAAAATTCCGATGTCGTGGTGTTAATGCTAGATGCGGCCGATGTCCGGGCGCGTTTCGAGCAAACCATTGCCGGAAAACTAAAAAGCAGCGTTAAGGGAATTGTTATTGCCCTTAATAAAGTTGATCTGCTTGAAGATAAAAAAGAAATTGAACGCATAAAAGAGTCTACTATCAGGCGCTTTCCTTTTTTGCGCTTTGTAAAATTCATTCCGATCTCGGCTGAAAAAGGCTGGAATGTGAAAGAATTGCTTGAGGCAATCGTCGAGGCTAAAAATTCCCGCCTAAAAGAAATACCGGAAGAAGATTTAACCAAAGACCTTAAGGCCTGGATTAAGAAAAACCCGCCAATGAAGCTCCGTGCCCAGAAAAAACCGGTAATCTACGACCTAGAGCAGGTCAAAACGAACCCGCCGGTATTTATGCTTGTCGTAAATGACCCGGCGGCGATACACTACTCTTATGTCAGGCATCTGGAAAATAAGATCCGTGAAAAATACGAATATGCCGGCACGGCCATAAAGATACGTTTACGG
This sequence comes from Candidatus Doudnabacteria bacterium RIFCSPHIGHO2_02_FULL_46_11, assembly GCA_001779955.1. Lineage (GTDB taxonomy): Bacteria > Patescibacteriota > Doudnabacteria > UBA920 > 2-02-FULL-46-11 > 2-02-FULL-46-11. Next base: position 10,794 of record MFES01000025.1, read on the forward strand.
AGACCAGAAAGGTAACTCAAAATTCAAAATGCAAAAATCAAAATTTAAATTTCAAATTCAAAACTTTTGGTTTTTGGTTTGTATTTTTGAGTTTTGACCTTTGATTTTTGATTTAATGCTCGATAAAATAAGAAAATGATTAAATTAATAGCGGGATTGGGCAATCCAGCAACAAAATACGGAGGCACGCGCCATAACATAGGTTATGAAGTTTTAGAGTCTTTAAAAAATAAATGGGAAACGATCAACTGCTCGTCTAAGTTTGAAGCAGAGATAAACGAGGTCAGACCTCAATCTGACAGAGGTCTGACCTCTGGAAAACTTTATTTATTCAAATCCAAAACTTTTATGAACGAATCCGGCAAACCGCTTGGAGAGTTTGCCAGGTTTTATAAAATCGAACCGCAAGAAGTTCTGATAATTTACGATGATGTCGATTTGCCCGTTGGACATTTGCGTTTATCAGAAGGCGGCTCAAGCGGACATCAGGGCGTGCTTTCGATAATGGAAAACCTAGAAGAAGACTTTTGGCGTTTGCGCATTGGCATTGGCGACAACCGTGCCGTCGGTCTTCCATCCGAGACTTATGTTTTGCAAAAATTCAAACCCGAAGAAAAAGAAATTATCAAAAAGTCCATTGAAAAATCTGCTGAACTAATTGAGATGCTGGTAAAAGGCGAAGATATTAAATCCGAAATCGCGGAATTTAACAAAAACTTGGTATGAAAATACTTTTAATCCGTCACGGGGAAAGTACGGGCGATATTGAGAATAGATACGGAGGCACTTACGACGATCATCTTACTGACAAAGGCAAGAGCGATGCCGCTATAACCGCAGAAAAATTAATCAGCAAGCAAATTGAGGCTATTTATTGCAGTCCAAAAATTAGAGCAAAAGAAGCAGCTCAAATAATAAATAGTAAATTAAACCTCCCATTTAACGTAATCGAGGGTCTCGAAGAAAGAGATTATGGTATTTTAAACGGCATAGATAAAGATGAGGCTAAACAAAAATATCCCGAGATAGTTGAACAGCACAAAAATATTTATAACACTGACCCAGAGGGCGAAAGTTACGAAGATTTTAAAAAAAGAATTCTGACAACCCTTACAAATATTATCGGTAATAACAATTATAAAACCATCGCCATTATTACCCACGGCGGACCGATCAAATTAATTTACCGCGTACTATTTCAAACTGGGGAATTAGAAAATGTTGGCGATTATGGAATTCTTGAACTAGAAAAAGATAAGGTGTACAAATTTATAAGTCTAACTAAATTACATAATTAAAAAACAGCCTCTCGACTGTTCCCTTTCGCATCCGCCCCGACTATTGAAATTGGTTGTAACTTTTTATAAAGGTCCGCTTTAGCTTACCGCCCGATTTAGGAGCGACGCGCTGTTTCTGAAAAGCGTCGCGCAGGCTTCGCGGCTCGGTTCTGCCCGAAGCCGAGCGTGAGAGCGAGCCGCCGCTGGAACGGCGAGACTCGTCTTTTCAAAACAGCCATCGCGACAATTTAAAAATCCCCTGAAACCCCGCTTCGAGCGCAAAGCACCACTACATAAGTAGTAACACCTTAACTTTCGGTTCGGTGAAGTTAGGAGGGATTGCATCACCTACACCACTCGAAAGCGGGATTCCAAAGGACTATTATAATAACACTATCTATAGTATAGCAAATATCCGGATAATTGTCAACATCTTATCCTACCCCTTTATTTAAGGCCTAAAACGCCCATGGATTTTATGGACATTATTGAGATACAAATCAGCTCTTCAGAATACCCCCTCCTCCTTAAACAGATCCACGATCCGCCGAAATCGCTTTTTGTGCGCGGCTCGGTTTCCCTTTTACAACATCCCCACACTCTGGCGGTGGTCGGCACGCGCAAATGCACGGCTTACGGTCTATCAAGTACTGAAAAACTTGCGAGCCTTGCCGCCGAGCATGATATTGTCATTATTTCAGGTTTAGCACGCGGCATTGACGGCACGGCCCACAAGGCCGCGCTAAAGGTGCACGGTAAAACCATTGCCGTTTTGGGCGGCGGCGTGGATGACTCTTCAATTTATCCGCCGGAACACAAAAATTTGGCAAATGAGATTATCAATTCGGGCGGCGCCGTAATTAGCGAATATCCGCCAAAATCAAATATATATAAAGGCAACTTTGTTGCGCGTAACAGAATCATCATCGGCCTCGCCAAAGCCGTGCTCGTCACCGAAGCTCCGGAAAAATCAGGCGCGCTAATTACCGCCAACTTGGCAGCCGATTATAACCGCGAATTGCTTTGTGTGCCGGGCATGATCTCAAACCCCGCGGCTGTCGGAACCAATAAACTAATACGCGACAGCGGCGCTCGAGTAGTGCTTGAAATTCAGGACATTCTTGAGGCCTTTTCCATTCTGCCGAAGGGGGCGGCAAAATCTGCGGAAAATTCTAATTTTTCAAATGAGCAAAATATTTTGCTAAAAATTCTTTCCGAAAACCCTTTAACCATCAGTGAGTTGGCCGAAAAAAGCCAAATGGAAATCCCACTCATAACCAGCAGCCTAACAACCCTGGAGCTTATGGAAAAAATTGTTTCGCATATGGATGGAAGATACAGCGTTAAGTAATTTCTAATTATTAATTTCTTATTTCTAAACCCCACTACGCTCCTCCGGAGCAACGCTCGGGCAAGCAATATCAGATTGCGGCGCACTTCGAAGCTTTAGCGGAGAAGTGTTTGAAAATTGAGAATTGAAAATTGTAAAATTACCCAACGGGGTTGACAGCACGCGAAAATAAAAATATATTCTACTTCGTATGGCTAAATCCAGCAAAGCAAAAAGTTTGGTGATCGTTGAGTCGCCAACCAAGGCTAAAACTATAAATAAATTTTTGGGTAGCGACTATGTCGTTGAGTCGTCTTTTGGCCATGTACGCGATTTGCCCAAAAGCAAAATCGGTATTGATGTTGAAAATAATTTTGAACCCAAGTATGTTGTTCCAACAAAGGCCAAGGCCCGAGTGGCCGAGCTAAAAAAACTGGCAAAATCGGCTAGTAAAGTGATACTGGCGACTGACGAGGACCGCGAAGGTGAAGCTATCGCCTGGCATTTACAGAGCCTTTTAGACCTAGCTGATAATAAGTACGAACGTATTGTTTTTCACGAAATAACCCAGGATGCCATTGAGCAGGCCTTGGAACACCCCAGAAAAATTGATTCGCGCCTAGTAGATGCCCAACAGGCCAGACGCATTCTAGACCGTTTAGTTGGCTATAACCTTTCCCCCCTTTTGTGGATAAAAATCCGCTACGGCCTTTCGGCCGGCCGGGTGCAGTCTGCTGCATTGCGGCTAATAGTTGAGCGCGAACGCGAAATTGAAAAATTCAATCCCCAAGAGTATTGGTCTATCACCGCAGAACTAGAGAAAAATTTACCCGCCCACCAAACCGAAAGTTCTGGTGCGGTTGGGAGTTTCAACGCACGCTTAAATAAAATTGACGGCAAAACAATTGATAAGCTCGCGATCAAAAACGAAGCCGAGGCTAAAGAAATAGTTCAGACTCTGCAAGGAGTAAAATGGCAAGTTGAAAATATCGAAACAAAGTCAGTTGTAAGAAATCCATCTCCCCCGTTCACCACTTCAACCCTTCAGCAAGAAGCTAACCGCAAACTGAATTTCTCGGGCAAGCAGACCATGATGGTCGCCCAACAACTTTATGAAGGTATTGAACTCGGAAGCGAAGGTTCAATTGGTTTAATTACCTACATGCGTACCGACTCGGTTAATTTAAGTACACTTGCCTTAAATCAGGCGAAGGAAGTAATTGCGGAAAGCTTTGGCAAAAAATACGTCCTTGACGCCCCGCGAGCTTTTAAAACTAAAAGCAAAGGCGCGCAAGAAGCGCATGAAGCCATTCGCCCCACTTCTCTGCTTCGCAAGCCCGAGGATATTAAATCGTTTTTGGATGCAAAACAATTTAAACTTTACGATTTGATTTGGAAAAGAACTGTGGCCACGCAGATGCCCGAGGCGCAATTTAAGGCCACTTCGGTTGATATTTCAACCGGCACAAAATATACTTTCCGCGCCACCGGCCAAGTCTTAATTTTTGACGGCTTCCTTAAGGTTTACTTTGAAAGCACGGATGATTTATCCGAAGAGGAGGAAGGAATTTTACCGGAGCTTTCAGTTAATGAAATCTTAAAGCTTTTAGAGCTTGCTCCTAATCAACACTTTACGGAACCCAAGCCGCGTTACACTGATGCCAGTTTAATCAAGGCTCTTGAAGAATTCGGCATTGGCCGGCCTTCAACCTATGCGCCGACCATTGGTACGCTCATTGAGCGCGAATATGTAACGCGGGATCAGAAAAAATTAACCCCCACCGAAGTCGGAATTTTAGTTACGGATTTCCTCAAGGAACATTTTGCGGATATTGTAGACTACCAATTCACCGCCCACATGGAAGAAGAGCTTGATGAAATTGCCGAAGGCAACCGCGAGTGGCAACCCATAATTAGAGACTTTTACAATCCTTTTTCCAAAAAAGTGGAGGAGAAAAAAGAAACAATTGAAAAGCTGACCGAACCGATTACCGATAAATGCCCCCTTTGCGGAAGTTCGATGGTGGCTAAATTCGGCAGATTTGGAAAATTCGGCGCCTGTGAAAAATACCCAGAATGCAAAGGTCGCATACCTTTGGAGAAAGAGGAGATCGAACTTGCAAGTTACGCTAAAACTATTCATTGCCCGGAATGCGGGGGCGAAATGATTGTCAGAAAAGGCCGGTTCGGTTCGTTCCTGGGCTGCGCCAAGTATCCGGAATGTAAAGGCATTGCTAAAATAGAAAAGAAATTCGGGCCATGTCCGGAGTGCCATCAGGGCACGATCGTGGAAAAACGCGGCGGTAAAGGAAAAAGAATTTTCTATGCTTGCAACCGCTATCCTGACTGCAAATACATCGCCAAAAAGAAACCGGAAACCGCGATGGCGGATAATAATATCACAAAATCATGAATACCGGACTTGACTTTATTAAATTGATTTCTGTACAATAAAGTTAAGAAATTCTTGAAGCAAGCGCTTTGTAAATGTTGGATGGTTTACAGGGTGCTTGCTTTAACCCCAAAGCAAGTCCGCACAGCGCGGAAACTAAAGGGGCAGTATCCCTGGAATAATAGAGGGGGAGCAATGGACGGAACAGACACCCTGCCGGCGACAGAACTGTCGCCGCCGCCAGGACACGACATTCTACGCGTTGCGCTGCAGCGCAACGAGCGGCTTTTTAGCTATAGAGCCGTTCACGAGCCCACCTTCACCCTGCGTATGGTCGCTACCTTCAGCACGTTCTGCCTGCGGGAAGCGCTCAAGTCCGTAAGCAACGCGATGACACTGCTTGATGACGAGCGAGTCATGGTGAGTGTCATTCCCAAGGCCAAGGACCTCTACACCAAGGCCGCGGGGAAGGCACCCAGGGATCGGATCGGCTTCCAGTCGGCCATGTATGACGCTGGCCGCCAGTTCGAGCATGATGGTCTTCGTAAGCCGAGACTGGGAGACCGGGCAGCGAGGGCACTCGCCCAGTTCCTGTGCGATGAGGCCTTCAGCGGCACCCTCGATGCTGCAGACTTCCAGGCGGTCGAGTATGACGCCGCGGAAGTCCTCGATCAGACCCGCACCAACGTCGACGGCATCCTCCATCATCCGGAAACACATCTCGACGTTCTCGTGCCCAAGCCGGGCAGCCCGGTAAAGGCCACCGGATATGTCGGATGGGCGGAAACAGACACCATGGCCATATTGCGCGGCGCTAAAATGGCGCGCGCGAGCATCGGGTAATTCCGCGAAGACGCGGCCGGGAAACCGGTTATCCTGGTGATGCTGCCAGGATGTCCCCCTTGTTCCGTGAAACAAAAAGACCAAGCCACGCTGCTTTGGTCTTTGTTCGTTTTTAAAGCTATTTTGACCTACGTATTTATTTGATATAGTATTTAGTGATAAATTAAAGTAGTTATAAGTATGAGACTTATTCAGTGTTCAAAATGCAACAGTGACGCCACCGAGGAAATAATATATCGCGGGAAAAAATCATACCGTTGTTTGGTTTGCGGCAATATCGCTCCCCTTAAAAATGCAATCGATAGCCGGCTAAAGCTATCCCTCGACAAGCATGCAAAAGTTTATCATCTCTCCATAGGCTTTTTGCTCCAAAATAAGGCTGGAAAAATATTTGTCGGACAAAAGAGAACTCCGCCTTATGAATGGAACCTTATCTTCGGCCATGTACACAGCGGAGAGACTATTGAGGCTGCGGCCAATCGCGAATTTATGGAAGGTGTTGGACTGCCTCTGGGTAAGCATAAATTGCTCTTCAAAACTATGGCCGCCCACATATGCCCGATTGGCGCCGACAAACACCTGATTCACGTCTTTAGGGTGATAGTACCGGTAATAAACAATATCTTGCCCAACCGGGAATTTAAGCAAATATTTTGGCTTGAACCGCAAGAATTAAAAAATAAAAAGTTCAAACGCTTGTCGGCCGGAGCAAAATTGATTCTGGAAAAATCGGATATTTCAGGCAATGCCAAAAAAAGCAAATAATCAAACCCTGCCGACACTCAATAATTTCCTTAGTGATCTGTATTTTGGCGTAGTAATAATCGACCACAAAAATCAGGTCTTGCTAACCAATAAAATAGCAAGAAAAACTTTGGGCAGCCGCACTACTTCAGATAGGTGGCGGACGGTTTTTGAAATAGCAAAAATCACGGCTAAAACAAAAAAACATTATATCAATGACTACCGAAAAAATAACCGAGTGCTGCGGATGCGAACCCAATATATCAAAATAAACCCTGCCCAACCGGGCTTAATA
>MFES01000025.1:17683-19106 GCA_001779955.1 Candidatus Doudnabacteria bacterium RIFCSPHIGHO2_02_FULL_46_11
GGCAAAATGACATATTGAGCTACTTAACGGCCACCTTCGCCGATCCAATACCCTATCAGGAGTGGGTAAAATCCGTTCTTAACCGGATTAAGGTGCTGTTAAATACTGAACGGGTGGAAATGATGTTATGGATAAAAGAAAAAAAAGTTCTCCAAGTTCTTGTCGTAACCGGCGATAAAAAGGACACGCCGGCGGAAATCAAACTTGGGGAAAGCCTGCCCGGCAAAAGCGCTCAACGGAAAGAGCTGGTCACCTCGGAAAATTTCAAGTGGGCTGGAAAAAAATATTCATTGTTATCAGTCCCAATAAACATCGGCGATAATCTGATCGGCGTCCTTAACATTGCAGATAAAAAAAATCACTTCTTTAGCCAACAAGATATAAGCTTCTATGAAATCATAGCCAATCGCTTAGCCACCAACTTTGAATACAAGCGACTTTTAGACGAATTAAAACAAGAACACAACAGGTTGACGGCAGTGGTTTACAATACTGATCAGGGTAAGGTTTTGTTAGATGAAAATTCTCGAGTTGTTATGGCTAATCCTGCCTTTGCCTCATTGATTCAAAAAAATTGGCCCAATATAAAAAATCAACACATACAGGAATTGCTGCCAGAATTATCGAACTTAATCCAAACCAATGAAATTCGAATTTACAACGAAGTTAGACTTTACGGTTTGGAAGGCCAGCCATGGGTTGGCGTATATTTGGCAAAAATAAAAACAGAAAACGGCGATAACACCGTCCTAACGATTCGCGACATTACTTCTGAAAAAAATCTGGAAAATCTGAAAAATGATTTTATCTCTACCGCCACCCACGAACTGCGCACCCCTCTGACGGCGATCATGGGTTATTTAGCCATGCTTGAAGATCGCGGCAACCTAGATGAAAAACAGCGACTCTACGCCAAAAGAATGGAAAGGGCATCCAACAACCTGTTCGACCTTGTCGAAGACCTTCTGTCTGTTTTACGTATTGATGAGAAAGGCCCGGGTATTAAACTAGAAAAACATAAGATCTTACCCATCCTGCAGGAAGTTTCTCATAACCTCGAATCAAAAGCGCGACATAAAAAAAATAAGGTAAAAATTCCAAACAAAAACTTTTCAGTTTACGCTGACGCCAGCAGTCTCCAAAGAGTACTTTTGAATCTAGTGGAAAATGCCATTAAGTACTCCCCGGCGGGCAGTATCGTTAAAGTCAAGTTTACGGCTCCGTCTAATAAAAAATATTTGCGGGTTGATGTAGTAGATCAAGGCGTAGGAATACCTAGCAGAGAACAGGAAAAAATTTTTACAAAATTCCACCGGGTGCATAATCCCTTATCAATCGAAGCCGGCGGCACCGGACTCGGGCTTTACATTACTAAAAAATTCATCGAACAATGGGGTGGAGAAATTTGGGTTAGCAGCAAATT
>MFES01000025.1:19124-35152 GCA_001779955.1 Candidatus Doudnabacteria bacterium RIFCSPHIGHO2_02_FULL_46_11
TGCCCGAAATAAAAAACCCCCATATTCTCCTAATCGAAGATGATGAAATGCTTGCCGCAATGTATCAGGACCGTCTGGGTGAAGAAGGATATAAAGTTACCGTGGCAGGCGACGGCGAGGAGGCTCTGGAAAAAGTAAGCGTAAAACCCGACCTAGTATTACTTGATATCATGCTCCCAAAGCTTAATGGTTTCGAGGTTCTGAAAAAATTGAAGGAGGGGCAAAATACTCGCCATATTCCGGTGATAATTCTCACCAACCTTGGCAGCAAAAACGCCAACGAAGACCGCAACCTGGCCCTGGCTCTCGGCGCTACAGATTATCTTGTTAAAAGTTTTCATTTACCCAATGAGGTCGTTGATAAAATAAAAGTAATACTGCACAGGCAGCACGCCTAGCAATACAACCCCGATCATGCTCCCTAAATCTTGGCTCAAATCAATATTACGGCCAATATTACATAAAATTATTAAACAGCTTCACATCTTTAAAGTCGCATGGGGCTCCAAGATTATCGGGGGTGATATGCTAGGCACGCCTAATAGCTAAAAACTTCAATGTTCAACTCTCAACACTCAAGCAATCCTCAAACATCAAACTTCAATTCCGGAAATGAAGTTTGGGAGTTGAATTTTATTTGGAGTTTGCAGTTTGGAGTTTTTAAAATATGACAAACCCTACAACCGCCAATTTCGTCAGACCAACTCATCAAGCCGGAACCCGTCTTGATCCAAACGCCGAGCTTGCCGCCGTAGGCGAAGGCATTATCAGTCGGCTCTCGACCGTTTTGGAACATAAAATAGCGGTTACAAATCTGTCCGGCAATATTGTGGCCGACACCGACCTCTCGAATTTTGATAAATTCGTGCCATCGGCTACAGTCGCCATTCAAAAAGGCGCACCAACCCAGCTTCCCGCCGGTGAAATCGATGACATGACGGGCTGGGTTATTCCTTTGCGCCATCAAGAAAGGCTATTCGGCACATTAGTCATAAGAAATAAGCCCCAACCTTCCGATGACGTCATTCCCTTGGCAAAATCTTTGTCCGAGCTGCTGATGTACCAGATGCTGATAATGGATAAAATTGCCCAGCAGAATCGCGTGCTCGATAAATTTTTCTATGACTTGTTCGAAAACGCGCAGCCTGTTGAAAAACTAATGCGTGACAGCCTTTTCTTCAACAGCCAGTTTTTTCAGATAGACTTCGACAAACCTCGTGTGGCCGCGGTACTTATTCTAAATAATTTTTGGAAGGAAGTTTTGAAAAGCCAACCAATTCTGCCTTCCGATGAGCATAAACTTACCGCTATTAAAGACCAAATTAACGATGTTGTTAAGGGAACGCTCAACGATGAAGGCGCGATAATTGCCTACCTCGGTATGGATGAATTCGCTCTTTTGCTTCCGGTCAAGTTGGAGCCTGAAAAAGAGTCAAAGAAAAGAGGTATGGCCAAAAGCCCCGGATTGAGCGATTTTTATAGCAAGGAACGACTGGGCAAATTCATTGAGCAGGTGGAGGTCGTGGTCGGGCGCGAGGCCCACCTCGGTCTTGGCCTGTACTATTCGGCACTGGCCGGACTGGTCAAAAGCTACCAGGCCGCGAAAAAAGCGGTAGAACTTGGCGCGCGACTGCATCCAAAGGAAAAAATGCATAACTACCCTGAACTGCTTTTGCCTATTATTCTTGAACAGGCTGACAAGAGTCTGCAAAAACAATTTGTCGAAAATGAGTTAAGTGACCTTATTCAATATCCTGATTTAGTGGAAACCCTTTCGACTCATTTTAACAGCAACCTAAATCTTAAAAAAACCGCTTATGAACTGGGCATACATAAAAACACTCTTTACTATCGCTTGGCTAAAATCAAAAAAATCCTCGGTATCGATCCCCAAGAATTCATCTACGCCGTCCGCCTAAAAACGGCGCTTTACCTGTGGCAAATGAACAAAGAAGCCGCAGAGTGATAAGGTCAGTCATTCTTTAACAGAATGACACTCCCTTTGAACCAAAATGGTAGAGCTTTGCGCCAAGGTAGCACCGACATCAAATAACGCAAATCAGAAAATTTACGCACAAGGTAGGCCGGCCAACCGGCGATGATTTTATTATTTTCATAAACGGCGGCGTATTTACCGGAAAGCGTAATAATAAAAGGATGCTTTTTTTTCGGGCGGTAAATTGGCACATTACTGCCGTAAGCCAGGCTTATTACGCCGCGGGCAGCGTGCTTGGCTTGGTGCAGCGCCATTTGAGCGGTCTGCGGCAATGGTCGGCCGGTATTTTTGTCGTGGAAACACGATACGTCTCCGGCAATAAATACCTCCGGGTGCGTCTCAAGATTCAGCCGGCTTGAAACCATAATCCGGTCCTTTGAATCAAGCGGTATATTTTTGTTGAAAGTAATGCCACAAGCCCGAACGCCACCCGTCCAAATAATCGTACTGCCCGGTATGGTTACGTGGTTATCAATGACCACCCCGTTATCCCGAGCCTCCGTTATCCTGCTGCCGGTCAGAACTTTTACGCCTAAATACTCCAATCTTCTTTTGATGAAATTCGAGAGCTTTGCGGGAAAACCCGGCAATAATTGGTTAGCGCCTTCAATCAGCCAAACTGAATAAGCCGGAACTGTTCCCCGCTCCCGCCCGGCTATGCGGCGCAAGCAATTGACCATTTCCGAGGCAAGCTCAACGCCGCTAAATCCGCCGCCGCCGATAATAAAACTCAAATTATGCACATCCTGCGTCCGGCTGAAACTCACAAATGATTCATAAATGCGGTTTCTTATTTTTACGCCGTCTTCAAAAGTTTTTAAAGGTAGGGCCCTTTGCTCCAAGCCCGGAATGCCGTAATAATCGGTTTTGCTGCCTAAAGCAATCACCAAATAATCATAAGCCAAATCACCAGTGTCCGTGCGCACAATTCTCTTATTAACATCGACAAGCTCAACCTTAGCCTGCTTGAAGGTAATATTTTTACGCCGCGCCACCACGTCATCGATCTCAACAGCCACTGTGCCTTTAAGCATAAAAACGTCGGCTTGCCAACGAAGCGAGGTCGCTACCTCATGCAGAGCCGGATGATAAACCTGGAAAGGTTTTTGATCAACTAAAATAACACGATCATGCGGCAAGCCCTTGGCAATATCCAAAGCCGCTCGCAGCCCGGCAAATCCGGCGCCTAAAATAACAATTTGTTTTTGTGTTTGATTTTTCCAGAACATGCGCTTTTAACCCTCAAGCCTCAAAATTCAATGCTCAAATAGGAAGTTTGGGTGTTGAAGCTTGCCTGCCTGCCGAAGCCTCGGCGCAGGTAGGAAGTTTTTGACTTCTATATTATATCATTTTTTTGGATTGTCCGAATTTTTCCGGTCTTTAATTTCAACTCCTCCAGACGCAATCTGCCCAGACGTTCTCGGGTAAGCTTAATGATCTTGTAACCCAAGCTTTCAAACATTTTCCTTATTTGGCGGTTGCGGCCTTCATGAATGGTGAGCTTGATGGTTTTGGGATTAATAACTTTGACCTTAGCCGGATAAGTTTTAGTTTTATCTACAATGACACCGCCGGCCAATTTATCCTTATCCCTGGATTCAAAATTCTTGTTTAAAGATATTTTATACTCTTTTTCGTGCTCAAAGCTTGGATGCGTCAGTTTTTGAGTAAGATTGCCGTCGTTAGTAAAAATTAAAAGCCCGTCGGTATCATAATCCAAACGCCCAACCGACCAAACCTTATATTTAATCGCTTTGGGTAAAAAATCATAAACTGTGGGGCGGCCAAACTGTCCTTCGCGGCTGGAAACATAGCCGCTTGGCTTATTAAGCACAATATAAAGATTGACCGTTTTTGCCGCTACGGCCTTGCCATTGACCTCGACAAAATCGGCGACTGGATCTACTTTACTACCCAATTCTTTAACAATTTTACCATTGACTGAAACTCGACCCTGCAAAATAAGTTCCTCGGCCTTACGGCGAGAAGCGACCCCGGCTTGGGATAAAAATTTTTGCAGCCGTTCATGCATAATCTTTTTAAATTTCGCCTGGAACCCAAATTTGTCCGGCCGGACAAATTTGGGTTGTTTTATTTTTTAGTACCGAAAGAAAAAGTTTTGATGGCGATAAAGGAAAGCACGACCAGCCAAACGGCCATACCCAGTATTTCACCTTTTACATCTATTAAACTGCTGCCCTCTACCACCACCTCGCGCATGCTATCTACCAGATATTTTATGGGCAAATAATCTGAAATTGTCTGGACCCATTTGGGCGCGTTATTAAGCGAGAAAAAGATGTCGCCAAAGAAAATCATCGGGAAAATTATCATATTGCCCACAACCGGCGTAGCTTCTACGGATTTGGCCAAGCCAGCCACGACAAAGCCCAAGGCCAAAAACACAAACGAGCCGAAAATCCCGATAACTATAAGAGCCAAAAAGCTTCCGTTCATGGCAAAAGAAAGAACAAGAATGGCCACGGAAATAAGGAGAAGAACCTGCATAACCGAGATAACCACGCGGGAGATAACCTGGGCGGCCAAAAACTCGGAAGCGCGCATGGGTGTGGCCAGCAGCCTTCTAATAATGCCCTTTTCCTTTTGCTGGGCCACGACAAAGGCTACGGCAAAAACGCCAAGCTGCATTACGGACATGCCCACCAATCCCGGAATTACGAAATCTATGTAGTTAACGCCGTTAATCATGGTGTTGGCAAAAAGCACCTTGAGAAAAACCATCATTAAAACCGGGAAAACCAAGCTGAAATATAAAGTCTGCTTGTCCCGAACAATCATCTTAAATGTACTGATAATGAGGTTCCAGTTCATCCTGTATATTTAGAAATTAGTAATTCTTCCTATTCCCTTAGTGTGTGTCCGGTGTAAAAAATAAACACGTCTTCCAGGTTGGGCCGATGAATGTCTAAATTAGACAGATTATTCTTGCTATTGTAGGAATCTTGAAGCAGGCGGTAGAGAGTGGCGTTGGGGTCTTCCGTCTCTAAATGAAACGTGCCGTTTTCTTTTCTGACATTTTTTACGCCATAAATTATGCGTAAATCTTCATTAGCAATATACTTGTCGCTTGAGAATGAAATTATATGCCGGGCAAGGAGGCTGTCGATCAATTCCTCTGGACTGCCGATTTTTACAATTTTTCCGTGATCCATAATGGCTATGCGGTTGCAGAGCAACTGGGCCTCTTCCATGTAATGGGTGGTTAAAATTATGGTCGTGCCGGTTTGCTTAATCCGTTTTATCAATTCCCAAACATAGCGGCGCGCTTGCGGATCTAAACCCGTAGTTGGTTCATCTAAAAATAAAACCTCGGGGTTATTAACCATTGAAGCAGCTATGGAAAACCGGCGCTGCTGGCCGCCGGACAAATTGGCGTAATAAGCGTAAGCTTTTTCTTGTAAATCAACTTTTTCCAAAAGCTCTAAAGCGTTTACTTTAGTGCGGTAAAATGAAGCGAACAAGTCCAAAAGTTCCACCAGCTGAAGATTTTCAAAAAATGCTTCGGACTGTAATTGTACGCCTATTTTCTTTTTTACCGCTTGGGTCTGCTTTAAGGCATCCAGGCCGACAATTGTCACCGAGCCGACGTCGGCGTAATTTAGGCCTTCAAGAATTTCCAAGGTGGTGGTTTTACCGGCGCCGTTTGGGCCAAGGATACCAAAAATTTCGCCTTTTTCCACGGCAAAATCTATACCTTGGACGGCTTTAACATTTCCGTAGTTTTTATGAAGATTTTTAACTTCAATAATCAGCATAACTGGTGTAGTTTACTCTCATCGGACGGACTTTTCAAGACCAATAAATTCTGTTATAATACGACAGTTATTTAGGCTCGCCCCGATAGCTCAGCCTGGTAGAGCACATGCCTTTTAAGCATTGGGTCGCAGGTTCGAATCCTGCTCGGGGCACCACAAAAATTCTCACCCATTTTCGGGTGAGAATTTTTGTTTGTCTTGATCACCCTTAGGGTATATGATGAAAGAAAGTTAAAGGCCTCCTGACACCTTTTTTTGAATCAAATCTATGACTGAAGAACAACAACTCCAAATAGAACGGTTAAAAAATTATAATACCTATTTAGGTAATACAATTTGGGCCAGGATGAACACTTTCCCAATTATCAGTTCTCTGGCAGCAACGCTGTTAGTCGTTGCAACTTTTAACTCAAATCTTATAGAGCCTACACTATTCGTTAGGATCCTCCTGTCAATTCTTTTAGCTTTAATTCCTTTTTCTCTGACGGTTTTTTACAAACAGACCGACGAAGCAGAAAAGCAAACAGTGGCTGCAATAGAAGAACTCGGTGGCAGTGCTGTCAAAAAATATGTAGCGAAATTAAATCGAAAATCAATCTCTGGATACTATCATTGGATTTTTACAAGTATTTTATGGGTTATAATATTTTGTTTAATTGCTCTTATATTGAATGCTAAAATAAGTTAGAGAGTTATTTCTATTCGCTCCACTTTATCTCGGTTAATTATAAAGGAGCGCAATAAAAAATTTATTATCAATAATTTAGCAACGAAAACAGAAAAAGGTATCGGGTGCCGTTAAAAATTTTAATTCACTTAATTTGAGAATAGACTATATAGAATATTTGATAAAAAATTATATAAATTCACTCCAACCAAGCTTCAAAAAAAAGCAGATATATGGGGCGGCTTTAGATAAGCTATCTAACTTCATTGCCCTGTGCTTAAAAAGCGCTCGATTCTTTTTTGAGTATTTAGAAAAACAAGGATTGAAAGTTTTTCAATCCTAGCGAAATCGCGGATCGTTTGTTTGAAAAAAGACGAAAAAAAGACCAGCTCTTACACTATATTAGATACGGTAGTATATAAACCAGAGGGTAACGAAAAGGTAATTATTACTTTCTATCCGGGGAGGATAAAACAATATGACAAAAAATAAGGAAAAAAAGATAAGCTATGAACCCGAGGCCGATATCTTGCGCGTCGAGATAGGCAAAGGCCATATTGATTATGCTTCAGAAATCGGTAATATAAGTGTCCATTTTAATAAAAAAGGTATTCCGCTTTATCTTGAAATACTAGAAGCTACCAAATTTTTGAAAGAGTCAAAAAACGAACTTTCCAAGGCCGGCGTGCCTGAATTCGCGTTTTAAAAAAATCGTCATCTCTAGCGGCTTTTCTAGGGATTGCTTAGTCCTTGACCCAGCCACCGAAAGGTGGTATTTTTATTTGTTCCCTTCCCATTCACACTCAGCTTAGAGGACACTGAGATGAACGAACCGAACTGGAGAGAACAACGGAAGGCGATGAGGTCACTGCCCGTCGAGCTAAGACTGCTGGCCGCCATCATCGTGGACAACGAACTGAGGCAGAGGCAAATCACTGGTACTGTGGGGGGCTCAATCGCCGACGTTGACCCCAATCTGACCGAGGAACAGGTGGTTGAAAGGTTTATGACCTTGATCGATTCAGCAACAGACAGGATTCTGGAAGATATCAGCGAATACCTGTCGGTGATGGGTGTGAGTGTGACTGAGGCACGAGATTTGCTATACACGGCACTACATCTAGGATTCCTCACGCATAGCCATATCCAGACGTGATTCATAGGAGGATCAGGAGGGCGGGGCCGACAGACTACATGTGGTCGGCAACTCCCCTTAAATCATCAAGTTATTGGTGAACTGAGGGGAGTTTTGTTATCTTTAACACTATGAGCCGAGAAATTTTGAAAAAGCTGGCCTTGCCTGTTCTTTTTCTGCTTATTACCTTAAGCATTTTTTTAGTTTGGAAAATATTTGACCTGCCCGAGCAGGAAGAACTGCTTAATTCTGTGCAGCATTATTTTGATAAATACGGCTTAATCACGGTTTTTATCAGCGCTATTATTGAAGGCCTCCTGCTTATCGGCTGGTACTATCCGGGAAGCTTGGTAATTGTTCTTGGCGTTATTTTTGCCGGACAAAATTTGTGGAGAGTGATTGAGACCCTAACCTTGATTACTCTTGGCTTATATATCGGATACGTAATAAATTTCTTTGTGGGAAAATACGGCTGGTACAGATTACTTTTTAAATTCGGCCTGCGCGAACATTTAGAAAAATCGCAGGCCAAACTTATCAAAAATGGACCGGCGGCAATCTTCTTAAGCTTTTGGCATCCGGCCGCCGGCGCGCTTATCTCTACAGCCGCCGGTATTATCCAGTTCCCCCATTTGCGTTTCTTTGCCTTGGCCGCCATTGCCTTAACTATTTGGAACGCTCTTTGGGGAACCCTGGTTTACTTTATGGGTACAGCCGCCTTGAGCCTAATTGGGTTTAAATTTATTCTGGCGGTAATCCTGGCCTGGATTGCCTATACTCTTTATCTAAATAAAAAAACGCCTGAATCAGGGCGTTTCGAATTATAGAATTAATTATAGAATTAAATACGTATTTCAATACCGTCCTGCCGTCAGGCAGGCGTACTAATTATCATCAAGCGGCCGGGTATATCGGTCGTTGTGCTCGCCAATCAGAATAATTAAAAGCGGCACGGTTAGCCAAAGGGCGTGCATCCAGGGTGTGGCAAACATCAGCGTGGCAAAACCGCTGACCTGCTTTAATAAATCAGCGGGTAAAAGTGAGCCAACGCTCGATAGAAATCCGCCCATCTCAAGCGCGGCCAAAACCATCACCCCGTGCTTGTTGGAATGAATCCGAATATGGCGCTTGATAATTCTAATTAAAGAAACAAAAGCCACTAAAAAAACTACGCCAAAAACCAAAAACGAGAAAAAATCACCATCCTGAAATTTTGACAAACTACCGGCCGGAGAAAGCTTTAGATTCGCCATAATGCCCGAGACAGCCAAGCCGGCATAAGTAGATAGCAGTAAAATAGGCCCTTTTTTGCGGCCAACGGTAAAAGCGTAAACCAAGGCCGTGGTTACCCAAAGGCTGACAATAATAATATCTAAGCCCACATCCAAATTTTGCAGAAAAGAATATTTGGCGGGAATGGTTGTGGTTATAAGATCAGAGGGCATGTCTTACTTTTATTTCTTTTTCGCAATTTATATATTACTTTTATATTATAGCACCTTTAATTTTACAATTTAAAATTTTCAATTTTCAAACAATTTCTCAATGTTTTAAACATTAGAAAATTATGACATTGTTTAGAAATTATAAATTGAAAATTAACTAAGTTCCTTCAGTTCTTCAAGTAATTTTTTTTGCTCGCGGGAAAGTTTCCTTGGAACTTCGACGTTGACCGTAACAAACTGGTCACCGCGGCCGGACCGATTCAGGCGCGGCATACCCAAGCTTCGCAACCGAAACACCGAACCGGACTGCGTACCGGCCGGAATTTTCAACTCCACCCTGCCCTCGACTGTGTCAGTCTCCATTTTTTCGCCCAGGGCGGCTCGGGGAAAAGATATGGTAACCTGTGAATAAATATCATCCCCCTCGCGCCGGAACCGAGGGTCGGGCTCGACAAAAACCCGCAAATACAAATCGCCGGGCGCACTGCCCAGGTAGCCTACCTCGCCCTCTCCGGCAATCCTAATGCGATTGCCATTATCAATGCCGGCCGGAATCTTTATCCGCACAGTTTTCGGACGTTTTTCCCGACCCGAACCACTACATTCTTTGCAGGGCTCCTCCGGCACCTTGCCCATACCCCCACAGCGGTCGCAGACCTGGGAAACGGCCATTGAACCAAAAATGGTGTTTTGAGTTGTTCTGATGCTACCCTGGCCATGACAACGCGGACAAGTTATAACCGACTTTCCCGGCTCGGCGCCGCTACCCTTACAGCGCAAACAAGCGTCAAACTTGGTGATGGTAATTTCTTTTTCAACACCGTAAAAACTTTCGGTAAAAGTTATGCCGATGCGCGTTTCCACATCAATGCCGCGGTCACGGGCAGCGCGCCTGCCTCGCCCGCCGCCAAAAACATCGGAAAAAATATCACCAAAATCGGCAAAGCCGCCAAACCCCTGAAAAATATCTTCAAAATCCTGAAAGCCTCCGCCTTGCGAGCCGCCGGCGCGAGAGCCTGCTGCAGCCGAACTAAAATCAGCATTGCCAAAACGGTCATATTGACTGCGCTTGTCGGCATTGCCGATTACCGAGTAGGCTTCGTTAACTTCCTTGAACCTTGCCTCATCTCCCTTGCCGGTGTCAGGATGATGCTGATGAGCCAGTTTGCGGTAAGCTTTCTTAACTTCATCAGGCGAAGCTGTACGCGGTACGCCTAAAATTTCATAATAATCTTTAGCCATACGTTATCGATTCTAATCCCAGTAGTGTCCGCCCTGGGCGGACACTACTGGACAGATATACTAATTGATACGAATGATACTAATGTAATGCCAATGCTGCTAATATGAGTTTCATTCGAATATTATTCGTATCATTAGCACGCATTCGTATATTGGCATCGCATACTACCTTAGTTCCGGAGTTTCGACGATTACTGTCTTAGAGACCAAGCTTACAAAACCTGCGCGTACGGCTAACTTAAAGAAGAGGCCGCCCAAAAATCCTGAAAGCCCGACCATAACCGGAATTATAAAACGCAAAGACAGAAATAAAAGCAAGGCATATATGGCCGGAAGATACGCTTCAATGGGAGCGAACAATTCGCGAATGCGGACTTCCACCACTCTCTTCAGCACCTCCATAATTTGCTCGTTGCCTTCGGCTTGTATGCCAAAAATAGAAAGCACTTGCTCGCGCAAAAAACTTAATTGCAATTCGGAAGATACGGCGCCGAGCTCGCCGCGATTAAAGCCCTGTGGGTCAAAATAATCTTCCCGAACCAAAAATTCATCCAAGGTCATGCTCGGGCTGAAAGATTCAACTGATCTGGCCAAGAGAGGCCGCGCGCTCTTAACAGTAATGACCGAGATATTTTGGTAAAATCTATCAGGATTTTCAAGCATGCTTTCACGCACGGACAAATACACGTTTAACGAAGCAAGCAGGATAAACATTAGAAAAAACCAGTTCATGCCGCGCTTAACCGCATGATAATAAGAAAAGTGGAGGTTTTCTTCCTTATTTGCTCTTATCGAACGAAACATTCCGATAGAACCGACAATAGCTGCGCCGGCACCGAAAATTTGAACAACATCAAAAGGAAAAAATACCAAAGTCAGCAAGCTTATCGCTAGATAGACGGAATAAACCAACTTTTTATTTTCATAAAAAATCGCGGTCCAGGCCAGAGCATTGGCCGTAATTAGGAGTAAAAAAAGGACGGCGGCCCAATAAAACAAGTCGGCTGACTGCCTAAACGGCACGGCTAAAGCAAATAAGCTTGCCGTAAAAAGCAGAGAGCTTGAGATTAAAAAAATGTTGGCCTTTGTCTTTGGACTTAACACCCTTTTAGTTTACCGTATAACTCATATCCTGTGGAGCGGGAGATTCCTGTATCTTCCCATTCTGGGCCTCGTATTTGCCGACATTTTCCTGAAGAGCGGCGATAATCCTTTTCACGTGGCCCGGACTTGTTACCACCCGCGCATTAACCACGCCCTGGGGAGGAAACAAATTTATAAAATCCAGAATGAATTCCTCTTTAGTGTGCGAAACCTGCATGGCATTGGCGTACCGGCCTTTGAGAGTTGCGTCGTCTATTTTAATGGAAACCTGTTGGGCGGGCTGATTTTTTTCGGTCATAAACGATTAATTTCTAATTTTCAATTTCTAATTTCTAAACAATGTTACAATTTTCTTATGTTTAAAACATTGAGAAATTGTTTAAAAATTGAAAATTTTTAGATTGTAAAATTTAAGGAAAATTCCGGTAAGATTATTTACCGGGATTTTCCTGTTTAACTTCCTGGTACTCGGCGTCAACAGTTTTGTTTTCGCCGGCCGGCTGATCGTTTTGCGGCTCTTGAGGGTTGGGGGTTGCCTGCCCGCCGTCAGGCGCGGAGGCTTGAGTGTTTTGACTATACAACCCTTCGCCAATTTTCTGAATTTCACCAGATAAAGCATCCATCGCCGTCTTTATGGCTTGAAGATCATTGCCGTCTTTGACCGCTTTGAGCGCAGAAACTTTTTCTTCAACCGCTTTCTTTTGTTCCTCGCTGACTTTTTCACCAGCATCTTTCAAAGTTCGCTCGGTTATGGCAATGACCTGGTCGGCCTGGTTGCGAGTTTCAATCAGCTCGCGCTTAGCCCTATCTTCAGCGGCGTTGGCTTCAGCCTCTTTCTTCATTCTTTCAATTTCTTCCTTGGAAAGATTGCTGGAACCCTGAATAGTTATGTGCTGGGATTTTCCGGTAGCCTGGTCTGAAGCTTTAACCGTGAGAATACCGTTGGCATCAATGTCAAAGCTAACGTCAATTTTAGGAACACCGCGCGGAGCCGGCATAATACCGTCCAGAATGAACCTTCCCAGAGACTTGTTGTCCGCGGCCATCGGCCGCTCACCCTGCAAAACATGGATATCAACCGAAGTCTGGCTATCGGCCGCAGTTGAAAAGGTCATGGTTTTAGAAGTGGGAATAGTGGTATTTCTCTCAATTTGCGGAGTACTAACGCCTCCCAAGGTCTCAACACCTAAGGTGAGCGGAGTAACGTCCAGCAGTAACACAGAGCGATCTTTAAATTCGCCGCCAAGAATAGCCGCCTGAACGGCTGCGCCCTGGGCCACGGCTTCCATGGGGTCAATGCCGCGTTCCACTTTCTTGCCAATATAATCCTCGACAAATTTTTGAATGACCGGCATTCTAGTCGGGCCGCCGACCAGAATAATTTTGCTGATTTCGTTAACCGAAAGCTTGCTGTCGCGAAGAGCTTGCTCAACAGGACCCCTCATTCGATCAATCAAAGGCTTAACCTTTTCCTCAAGTTTGGTGCGTGTAATTTTCAACTGCAAGTGCTTAGGGCCGTTTTGGTCGGCGGTAATGAAGGGCAGGTTAATGTCAGTTTCAAGTACGGTGGAAAGCTCGATTTTTGCCTTTTCCGCGGCCTCGCGCACGCGGTTTAAGGCTTGGGCGTCGCTTGAAACATCGATTCCGGATTGAGATTTAAACTCGGAAACGATGAAATCCATAATGGCCTTATCCATATCCGTGCCGCCGAGCTTGGTATCGCCGGAAGTCGAGATAACTTCAAAGGTAGCCTGCTTGCCCACCGAAGCCTCGGCGGAAGCAGGCCCGCCCCCATCAGCTGAAATATTCATGACAGTCACATCTAATGTACCGCCGCCCAAATCGAAAACTAAAATATTCTGTTCGCCGGAAAGCTTGTCCAAGCCGTAAGCCATGGCCGCGGCCGTGGGCTCATTTATGATACGAACCACGTCCAGGCCGGCAATCTCGCCGGCGTTTTTGGTTGCCTGCCTTTGGGCATCATCAAAATAAGCCGGCACGGTTATAACCACCTTGGCCACCGGCTGACCCAAAAAACTTTCCGCGTCTTTCTTAATCTTCTGCAAAATGAAAGCCGAAATCTGTTCCGGCGTGTACTCCTTGCCGTGCAAAGTAAACTTTTCCTTAGTGCCCATCTTGCGCTTGACAGCCGCTACTGTTCCTTCCGGATTAGTTACCGCCTGCCGACGGGCTGGTTCGCCCACCAGCATTTGGCCGTCCTTCGTGACAGCCACAACCGAAGGAAAAGCCTTGCCGGCCACGGTAGCGCCTTCAGCCGAAGGAATAATGGTTGGTTTGGCGCCTTCCAAAACCGCGGCCGCAGAATTTGACGTTCCTAAATCTATACCGATTATTTTAGACATATAAATAAATTTATTAATTATGAATTTCTCTTATAAACTTTTACTTGCGGAACTTTGAGTAACCTATCACCCCTTTTATAACCCGGGCTAATCTCTTCAGCGATCAGGCCGTCTTCATCTCCTTCAACTTGCCCAACCGCCTCGTGGAGTTCGGGATCAAACTTCTCACCCACGGTCTTAATGTGTTTAACTCCCAAACTATCCAAAGTATCATGCAGCCTTTTACGAACTCCCACCAAGCCCCTTTTCCAATCTTCCAGACCTTGAGCTTCAGCCGGCACGTGCTCGAGTAACCGATCCAGGTCCTCAGCGAGCTTCAAAAATTCTATGATAATCCGGTTCTCGGCAAAATCCACTAACTGCCTGTGATGTCCCTCATTGCGTCGTTTATAGTTTTCAAAATCCGCAACCGCTCGTTGCCAACCCTTCAGGTTGTCTTCCGCAAGCTTTTTAACTTCCGCAAGCTCCACAATAAAATCATGGTCTTCTACTTGTTGTTCATCCATGAATTTTTCAATTCACAATTTTCAATTTTCAAACAATTATTTAATTGAGAAATTGTTTAGAAATTAGTAATTAAAAATTAGAAATTATGAGCTACAAATGTAGCGATTAATGCTGCGCCCAAGCCAGTACTCAAGAGCTTGGCAATATACTCCACCACCGACAAGTTCTTATCGTATTTCATCCTTTTCGGGCCGACTATACCAATTAAACCTTTTTCACCGTTTGGCATCTTAACGCCCGAAACAATCAGGGTATAGTCGGAAGTTCCGGCTAGCTTTATTTCCCGCCCAATATGTACCTCCGGCTGGTCGCCGAAATACTTGGTCATTAACTCATGGGAATGATCTTCAATTTCCTCCAGAAACGAAACGGCCTCGCGGGCTTCATCCGGTTTTGACTCCTGGCCTATGAGGTTGGCCGCACCGGACGTTCCTGATTGATCCGGCAAAAGGGCAAAAGCCGCCTGGCTGGTCGATTCAGACAACAGCTTTGAAATAGAACGACCCAGTTCCTCATGCTTGCGCTTGAGAGTGAGCAGCTCCTCCCGCAAATGCTTGCGTTCGCGCTCGGAAAGCTCGAATCGACGCATAAGTTCGGCTACGAACAGCTTGTAGCCTTTGTCGGTAGGAACTCGTCCGGCTGAAGTATGAGGCTGTGTTAAAAAACCGTCTTTTTCGAGCCTAGACATCGTGCTTCGGATGGTAGCCGGAGAAACGCCAAGATTATACGCTTCGGCTATTTCCTTACTGCCTACCGGATGGCCGGTGTTTATGTACTCTTTTATTATGGCCGCAAGAATTACGGCCGAACGGCTGTTCAATGACATTGGCATTTTTCAGGATTAGCACTAAACATAAAAGAGTGCTATTGCACTCTTTATACTATACTTGGCACTCTACCCTGTCAAGTGCCAACCCTGTATAATTACCCCGATAATCTTAACGCCTTATATTTAGTCTAACCCCAATACTAATTTATGGTGCAACAGATGTATTAATATACCTACCTTCGGCGGTTAAGATTAAAAAAACTTAATACTTATCATAATACGTATGTGCATACGTATTATGATGGCTTATCTACAAAACCAGCCGGAGATCGGGGAATTTATACAGGGTGCCAACCCCAAATGAAGTCCACTTTTAGATAATCGGCATCCGCCACAGGCGGATTACTTCGTTCGGGATGCTAATTCCCTCCGGGCATGTTTAAGGGGCGCCGGCGGAATTGCCGGCGCCCCTTTGTAGGCCCTCGACCCTCCTTTTTAGTCCTCGTAGATTGGCCGTTCGAAGCCCGGGTCGGTCACGGGATCGAAGAAATGGTCGTCGGGCAGGTGATGGACGACCAGATCGGCGAATACCGATTCGGGCGCGCGGATGATTCCGGCCCAGCGGCACCCTCGCGCGAATGTCGCCGCGCACAGCGCCAACTCACGCCTGGTAAGCGGCGCGTTGTGCGCTTGCTCGAGCGAGTTGAAGGCCCAGACGCGGTATCCTTCGCGTAGAGCCTGTTGGCAGGCCTCGATCTGTTGGCGAGACGCGCGCGGCTTGAGGTACTGCAAAGCACGCTCGTCTTTCACCTCGCCAGAGATGCGCCAATGATGGTAGGGATCTCCCATGAACACCTCCTTCGGGTTTGGCCGAATTCTTGCGGTCAGTGCAGACAGCCCTGCCCCATGAACCGCGACTCATACGCCTGCGCCATCGCTTCTTAGCGGAAGCCAGAGGCATTTAGCAGGGATGGAAAGAGAAGGACGACCGGCGGCCGGCGGAGTCGGATAAAACCAGCCCATC
>MFES01000025.1:35251-37989 GCA_001779955.1 Candidatus Doudnabacteria bacterium RIFCSPHIGHO2_02_FULL_46_11
GCTCCAAAACCTCCGCGTCTCTCACCTCACCGTCCTGCTCCCACTGCTCCCACTTACCCATACTGCCTCCATAGGATTGAAAGTGAACGTTACCCTCGCCCAAAAGCAAAACGCTCCCGGGCAGGGAGCGGAGGTTAAATTAAAGTTCAAAAATCAAAAGGCAAAATTTAACAACCAATCCCTAACCGGAAGAATGATTGTGGTGATGACCTGCCTGCGCACGCAGAAGGCCCAAACGCTTCAAAACAAGTTTGTAGCCGCCCAGACCGGAATTTAGCCACTGCGAAACGCGGGCCACGGTAGTGGAGCTTAGGCCGGTTTTACCAACTATCTGGGTGTAAGGCACGCCCTTTTCCAGCATTTTGGCGGCCTGCCAACGCCTGGAAAACTCCAAAATTTCGGCTTCGGTCAAAAGATCGCGTAAAAAACGCTTAGCCTCATCAATCGTTTTCAAGGCCAAAATCGCCTTCAATAACTGTTCCGTATTTTGATTATCCCATTTATCAGACATATAGTAGAAATTACTTGCACTTTATCTAACTAAAGTATAATCCTTTGTAAAAAGCCTGTCAAGGGCTTATTTCTTGAGGTCAAATACTCTTGCGATCGCACAGTTATTTGACCAGAAATTAATAATGTTCCGGATGCTCTAAATGTATTAAAGCCATAATGATAGCGTACTTTGTATAATCCTTTCGGTTCATACGGCCGTTAGATAAAGGATGGATAGCGCCTAGGCTTGTACCAATTTTTGGATAATCGGTGATGCCTGCCTCCCGCATGGCCTGGCTGCCGTCACGGCCCTGCAAAATTAGTTCAACCACTTTGCGCGGCCACTCAAATGACGGAGACATACCAAGATAATAATTTTGCCCGTCATAAATCGCGCAAACACTGGTTTCCATAAAACCGGTTTTAGTATGAGGCACGGCCATTAAACCTCCCTCAATGCCAAAACTATAATCACAGTCAACAAAGGCCTGCTCGGCGCGATCCTTCGCGCCCTCAACTACCTCTGCCAAATTTTTTGGATGGCCGAATTCTTCGATCTGAACGGCAACCGGAATCACTTCTGCTTCCTTAAATAACCCATAATCCTTGATGGTATCAACTATGGCTTCAAGCTTTGTTTGATTTTTTGAGCCAACCTTAATTTTCATACAAAATTCTTATCCGTTACCAACGGCAGTAAGGCATTCAAAATTTCCTGATTGTTGGCCATAATAAAATTGGGATTCAAATCATTATCGTCAGGAGTGCCATCCCAATTTGTAATTACTGCGCCAGCCTCTCGACAAATAAGTTTGGCGGCCGCAAAATCATATATTTCATTTTCTTCATTTATAAAACCCTCTACTCGTCCCAGAGCTAGAAGACATAAGTCATTGGCTAACGCCCAGTTAAACATTGGACGTTTGTGGTTGCTAATAAGCAAGCGGCCAAAAAGTGAGGCAATATGGTTGACGTTGGTGTTATAACCGCCAGCATAGCCAATAGTTGCCCTCTTGGGATTCTTTTCTTTACTAACTTGAAGACGAACGCCGTCGACAAATGATCCCTTGCCTTTTACCGCGTAATAAGTTTGCTGAACGACAGGTTGATGAATAAGTCCAGCAACAACTTCGTCACCCTTTAACAAAGCAATTGTTATTGAAAAATTAGGTATGCCAGTAACAAAATTATTGGTCCCGTCGAGAGGATCAACAAGCAGGGTGAACTCCGAACCATTGGCTTTTATGCCAATTTCTTCTGAATGAATATTAAACCCTGGAAATTCAGTTTTAAGAATTTCTAAAATTACAGACTCGGATTCTAAATCGGCTTTAGTCTGGTAATCACGAACTGCCGATTTTTCACTAATATCCAAGGCTTGTCCAAAGTATTTTCGGAGTATTTCTCCGCCGGCCTTGGCCGCTTTAGTCATTTTTTCAATATCTGCATTCATAAAATCTACTCTTCGCGACCGTGTGTTGTGATGGGATCGCCATAATCCGCGACTATCTCATCCAATACTTGGCGCGCACCAGAATGTTTCATATTAGCAGATAAAGCCCTAGCTTCATTAATACGCCGCTCTAAAAGCCGAGGGTCACTTTCTTGCAGTTGCGCGACCATATTCAAAGCAGCCTGCCAATCCTTAGCAAATTCTTCATTTTTACGATTTTTTAACTGATAAAGAACAAAATTCTCGATTTCGCGGTCTGGTAAATCAACCTCCGTTGCTTGGCTTTGTATACTACTGCCTGATAGATAGTGGTAAAGTATGGTATTATTTAAAATTTTTCTTGCCTCATCACCTTTATACCTATCGATCAATTCTTGCTTTTTCTTATCGATCATTAGCTGCAAATCATCATCCGTATAAGCGGCCTCAATCATCGCTCTTAGAATTTCTAATTTTCTCGCTTCTCTCTTCTCTTCTGGCTTTACCAGGTCTGTGGGTGTAAAATTCGGTTCATCTTCTAGCATAAATTAAATTTAATACTAATGCCTTAAGTATACCAAAATCGCCCCGCGAGGGGCGATTTTTTGCTTGCTAAACTGTGGCTACTTCCGGTTGTGATTCGGGAATATCAACCGGGGCGCCGTCTGGCGGACCTTCATCCTCGCCGGATACAATCCTCACCTGGCGCGGCTTTGGAAAACCAGTACCAGCCGGAATAAGTTTGCCAATAATCACGTTTTCTTTTAAGCCGCGCAGGGAGTCGGACTTAGCCGTAGTGGCCGCCTCAATAAGC
>MFES01000026.1:0-17188 GCA_001779955.1 Candidatus Doudnabacteria bacterium RIFCSPHIGHO2_02_FULL_46_11
AAGTGGTTTTGCCGTGGTCAACATGGCCCATGACCGCCACAATCGGCGGACGGGCGACAAACTGATCGGCAGTCTGCGGATTCTGCAATTCCCTTTTTAAGACCTCGGCCACATAACCGGTGCCGACCACATTACCCAAAGTGGC
This sequence comes from Candidatus Doudnabacteria bacterium RIFCSPHIGHO2_02_FULL_46_11, assembly GCA_001779955.1. Classification (GTDB taxonomy): domain Bacteria; phylum Patescibacteriota; class Doudnabacteria; order UBA920; family 2-02-FULL-46-11; genus 2-02-FULL-46-11. The sequence continues at coordinate 146 of MFES01000026.1, forward strand.
GGTTTCCAGGCTGGCCTCAAAGCCAAAATCAGCGGCCACAACGCTGGCTGTATCAAAATCTATTTCTTCATTCATGGCGGCCATCACGCCATTCTTTATCAAATCCTTAACGACATCCACCACTGACAGCTTAAGCTTGGCCGCCAAATCCTTAACGATAATGTTCGGCGGTAAGGCGACACTCTTGTCGTCTACGACATCTGTCTCCGGAGGCAATTCCACCACGGGCGTTCCGAGTTTTTCCAAGATTTGCTTGGCGGCGTCATTATCGATTTTTCGCTGGCGCGGATTAACTTTAAAACCGAGCTTGGCGATTTCTGCGCGAAGCTCTTGTACCGACATATTCAACTGTTGCGACAAACTGCTGATATTCATCCCGTATAGTTACCTCGATAATCTTGGGGCTTTGTGTTCGACTATTATTGCCCATTAAAATCCTTTTACCGTTTCCGACTGAATATTCAGGACTTCTAACGGGACCCATAACCTGTTAATTTTACTGTAAAAATAGGGTTTTGGCAACCTAGCCACGACGGCCTTTGCCTACTATTACCCGTATCTTTTTGTCAGACACGCCGAGGCTAAGATTGCTCCGGTTCAAAAAAACTTGTTCAATTAAAACGTTAAAATTTTTCGGTCCTTCAATTTCGAAATTCCGGCCATGCAATACCGTACTGCCCGGCACTTCCTCAAAACGCCCCTCGGCAATGCTTTTGCGAAATTTTATAAGCTCGCGCGTCGGACGCTTTTCCAAAAGAAGCAGGTCCAGCTTGCCGTCATGGGGCGAAAAAAGCGCCGAGCCCTTCTGATCAATACCACCCCGGGCGTTAATCACGCTTCCGGCAATGATATTGGCGGAAAGCTCCAGTCGACCATCAATACTCACTTTTACCGGTATGCTTTGCAACAAACGCAGCTTGGAAATCATGCCAAAAGATGAAAAAATGCCTCCGCTACCTTTTCTGATTTCATTGTTAATCAGGCCAAAATCAACCCGGGTAAAAAAGTAGTTGCGGCCGACAAGGCCGATATCAAAATCTTCTACCCGCCGTTTGGCGATTGCTTGGCAGGCATCTTCCAAACCTCTGACCCCCAAAACATGACTGATGGAAGTGTTGCTTACCAGGGGAATATAACCCAAGACAATTCCTTCCTGCTCGGCCAATAATTCAAGCAATTGCAAAAAATTATTGTCATCGCCGATGGCAACAATAGTCTTGGCGCCGCTCTGCCTGGCAGTGTCAACCAATTCCGGCACATTTCGCAGCCGGGTAACGCGATGAACCTCGCCACCGATCTGGTACTCGGTTAAAAAACCGTAAACCTCCCCCAGCAGGCGGTCGAAATTTCGCGTTTGGATGCGCGTTTGGTCAATAATGTAGTGATACATAGCTCGGGGACTAGGGAACCTTAGGTTCCCTCCCAGCGATCCCGAACCCTCCTAAGGGGTTTTGCTCGGCCGTTCGCTCTGGCCCGGCAAAGCCGGATCCAGACTCAAGCCTCGCAACCTTTGTGCCGCCTCTGGCGGGTCCGGAAAAATTAAAAATTATTCCTCTTCCTCTACCTCGTTAGCTTCGATGGATTCTACCTTCACGTTATTCTGGCCGTTCTGCTGCATATTGACCTGTCCGCTAAAAAAGGCACCTTCGCGCACGCCAAGCGAGCGGCAAAAAATATTGCCCAAAACCTTGCCTGTTTCGAGCAAAACCAAAGTGTTGGCCACTTTGATATCGCCTTCGACCACGCCAGCAATGGTCGCGTTCTGGGCCGAAATGCTGGCCTGGATCTTGGCCGAATCGCCGACAAAAAGGTCGCGCGAGGTGTTAACCTTACCCGCCACCTGGCCTTCAATTTGCAAATTCCCCTCCGAGGTTAAATCGCCCTCGACCCGGACCGAAGGTCCGATTACGCTTTCCGTTGTATCTCCGTCACCGTATTTTTTCGCCATAAGTTAGTAAGTAGTAAATAGTAAGTAGAGAGTAGAAGGTTTAACTACTAACTACTAGCTACTTGCTACTAGCTTAATAATAATTAACTTTTATTGCCGCGCCTGGCGCGGTCAACCGCTTCTATTTCCTCATCGGTTAAGACCTGGTCGCTCTTATAATTCTTAACCGACTTCGAGTACATGCGCATACCTTCCCGTGAATGAAGCCCGGTTATAATCGCGCCGTCGCCGTTGTCATTTATTAAAGCCAGGCTAAAGCTCATATTGCCGCCGCTGTCAGAAAAAGGATTATACCTGACAAGCCCAACCTGGTTTAACAAAAAAACTGACTGGCCTTCAACCTGCTTCAATCTTTCATCGAGCGCTTTTAAACTTTCCTGATCGCGGCGCAGTTGGCGCTGATGAGAAAGCAACACCTCGCCGAACTGTTCATGCCCGGTTTCGGTGAATAACTTTTGAATCCAGGCAAGGTTGCGCCGGGCTGACCAAAAGTTCCAAGCCGAGAGAATTAGAGCCAAAACCGTTAAAACCAAACTGACGATAAGCAAAGGTTGCATAGCCCTAGTATAACAGGCAAAAACTTCAAACACCAACACTCAACCATCAAATAAACACGCGCCTCAAACCCCGACTCCGAATTTGAAATTTGAAGTTTTGAAGCCTGCCTGAAGGTTAAAATTTGAGGATTGGAGGCTAGATTTCATTTGCTTTACGGTAAAAATTTTCGTATAATATCATTTGACTTGGCAATAAAACCAAGCATTAAATCTTTGAAAATAATGAGTAAAAGGAATAAGAGAAAATTTAAATATCAAGCTACAAGCAGTCAGCCAACCGGTGGTCAGGCAGTCAGCCAATTGGCCAACCCGACGATAGCGGCCATGTCAGAGGTGGCGGCCACGGAAACAACGGCTGTGAAAAAAGACATGCTTCAAACCATAGCTGTCAACTTGTTGTTTTTAGTAATTTTAGTCGGACTTTACTACTGGAATAAATCCGCCGGTGAACCGCTTGAACAGCTGGTCAGTAAGTTTATAAAGATATAGCAGACTTTTGTGCCGCGAAAAGTCTGGGTGCCGAACGGGGATATAGTAAAACGGTATTACGCGCCCTTCGCATGGGCGAGGTCCGGGTTCGATTCCCGGTATCTCCACCACAAATATGAGATTACCAGAATCACAAAGTTCAAGTGAAACGCAAAATCAAAGAAATGAACTACTTGAATTTGCGCGACTGGCTGGTATTGATGAATCCTACATGCCTCGACCCGGTACCGAAATATATAGACGGGTTATGGAATTATGCATGGAATATATAGCCGCTATAGACGCCATGGATACCGGCTCTTACTCAAATTCTAAAAGAAGAATCGCTCATAATGAACTTTGCAAAGCAATATTCGGTAAACAACGCGCTGAATTAAGTCCGGTTGATCAAGATAGGGTCAGTGATTTCGCGGCTGGCGTGGCGGGTAGGAATGAACTAATGGGGTCATTTTAATAAATCACTTTGCTAAGACGAGTAAGTTTTCCCTGTCTGCCGCCAGGCGGGCACCTGTCTCGACTCGGTCCACCAATAAAGACTTAAACTAAAAATAACCGCATCCTCCTCCGCCAAGGCTCCGGACGGACAGGAAGGCGGTTTTTTGATATGATGCCGGTATGAATGCCGTAAAAATTATTCAACGCGGACATCAAAATTTAATTGACTACCTAAAAGACTTGTCGGAAACCGTGAGGGCGGACGGTTTTGTCACCGGCTCCTGGGCTATCAAAGATATAATCAATCATTTAGGCATCTATGAAGAGTTGCAAATCGAGGCGTTCAGCAAAGTTTTAAATCCGGAAACAGCCACGCCTTTACTCAACGAAAAAACTGGCAAGACCTATCTGGAATTTAACGACGAGCAAGAGAAAAAAGACAAAAGTAAAAGCTGGCAGGAAGTGCTCGATAGATACCATAAAGCTTACGCAACCCTTAAAACACTCGTAGAAAATACCGCCCCTGAACTTATGGCAAAACCAAACACTACCACTTGGTACGGCGATTCAGCCTCCCTTGAAGATGTCATCGCTTACAACTACGGACACAAAAAACACCATTTGGCGCAAATTAAACTGTTCCGCCAGCAAAATAAAATCTAAATTTATAAAATTAGAAACCACCAGTACGTTTTTCTGCTTGGCTGTATACCACTGAACGATGCTGAATAACAAAAATTTTAACGGTAGTTTTTTCTATTTTAAAAATCACACGATAATCTCCAATCCTTAATTTCCCCTACTTTAAAAAGGCAATGTCCCAAAGCGCGCCTATGGCGTCACGCGGTTGACCCACCAGCGGGTTATGGTGCATTTCCAAAAACGGCAAACTGTTGCATTCTATAACCCCGCAATTTTCTATAGTCTGCCAGGGCTTAGAAATATCGGTGGTCATAAAATCGATACCGTGAAGCGGAGTGGCCAGTAATTTGTCTATTTTCTCAAACATCTCCACATTCGCCGGATGAATTACATCAGTAAGATCAGTTAGGCCACTGCCTAAATACCCTACAGCCTTTTGATTTAATAAAACTACCTGACCGTCTTGTGGGATACTGCTCCAGGTAAAGCCGTGGTAACGAATTTCTTCTTCAGCTTTTTCATCCATCGGTAACTGATAAAAATAAGTGTTATCCCGTTTGGGATTTTTATTTTCTTTGAAAATAAGTTCGCGGATGCTCGATACGCCATCGCCGACAACATGGGGCTGCTCGCGGCGCAAACATGCAAAAAGTTTGCCACCAATAAAAGTAATGCGATGCACAAAACCGGAAAGCTCTTTTTCAACCACAACCCAGGGGCTTAACTGCTTGGCCTTCCTAAAAGCACTGATTAGCTCGGTAACGGTATTGATATGAATGGTGGTATGGGCGCTGCGCGAACCAATGTGAGGCTTGATGATAACCGGCGCGCCGATAGTCTTAAAAATTCGCAAGGCTTTTTTAAGAGTAAAAGCCCGGCCACCGGCCGCCACAGGCATGCCCAATTTTAAAAACTTTTCTCTAATAACGGCTTTGTTATCGAGCCACTTTAAACTTTCATAATAGCCTTGTGGCCTTGGTAACTGCTCAAAAATTAGCCGCCTTTCCTTAAAATAAGCAACGCACAGCACGGTCGAACGGCTGAAAAATTTTAATTTTCTCATTACAATGCCGCGGCGTTCGGCTTCTTCCGCGGCCAAACGCATGCGCAAATTATCTTCCTCGTCAATTTTTGCTTCTTTTAATATGCGAATGATTAATAGCAAATTAACCAACAGGTCATGATTTTTTAGACCGAAAACCGAAACAAATTTTTCGCCCAAAAATTCAAACGGACGCAATACTGGTAAAAACAGCCACTCAAAAAATATGCTTGTTTTTCGAAAAAAATGACCGGTTGATTTTGGCCCGCAATCCGGGCAGGTGTTTGCCTTTGGCATAAGGGTATTTTACCATGCACGCCTATTTAGGTTATTCTTTTAATATGGAGCAATCACCAATTCTAGTAACAAGCTACGTCAATCCCGATTTAGATGGTTTTTCTTGCGCAGTTGCCTATGCCGAACTACTAAACAAACTAGATAAACCAGCCATCGCTGGTATTTTTGGTCGGCCCCTTGAAGAAGTAAATTTTGTAAACGAAAAATTCAAAATATTAGTGCCCAGAATCAGTGAGAAATTTAATAAGGTAATCCTTGTCGATACCAGCGAGATCAACAATATCCCGGAAGGCATTTCAATCGACGAGATTATAGAAGTTATCGATCACCGCAAAAACAATCACGCCGAAAGTTTTAAAAATGCAAAAATACAAATAGAGCTCGTGGGGTCAGCCGCGACGCTTGTAGCTGAAAAATTCAAACAAGCCAACATTACTCCATCTGAAAATTCTGCCGCTTTCCTACTTATGGCAATTATTTCCAACACCCTGAACTTTCAATCTAAAACAACGACCGAGCGCGACAAAGAAATTGCCCATTGGTTGAAAACACATATCGCACTACCAGCAAATTTTGTCCACCAAATGTTTGCTGCTAAATCCGATCTGTCGGGCTCCAGGCTTCAACAAAACTTAGAAGACGATGCGGCAAGTTTTGATCTTGGCGGCAAAAAAGTAAGCATACTGCAGCTAGAAATAATTGATGCCGAACGGCTGGTCAAGGAAAGAAAAACAGAAATTCTTGAAGAAATAGAAAGGCAAAATAAAGTTTTTAAATTGGATTTAATATTTTTAACTATTATCGATCTGGAGAAAAATTTTAATCTATTTGTTACTAGAAATAACCTTACCCAGAAGGCCCTTGAAGCCATACTTCAGGTAAAATTTACAGATAATGTAGCCAAACGACCTGGATTAATTATGAGAAAAGAAATTGTTCCGCTAATTAAAAATTATCTAGAAAATGTCTAACCCCAATAGAATTTTCACGAAATTAAATTAACCATTATTTTTAACATTTATGAAGTCGCTTATTTTAAACGAAAATTCCTTACGGAATTCTAACGGGGTAAAAAAAATACTCGTTCTCTACGCAAAATCGGGCTTTATGGGGCACATGGTCATAGCCCAAAACTATGCCGCGCTTTTAGAAAAGGCCGGCTACGAAGTGAGGCTTGGCGACGCTTTTCAGCTTGACGGCAAAACAGAAGTCAAAACCGGCAATGCTCTTTATTTTTGGGTAATTAAAAACGCTCCTTGGATCTGGCAAGCTCTGTACATGGGCTGGCTCCATATACCGGGCGCGCATTTTTTTAAAAACCGAATTTTGCCAACACGATTTAAGCAGACTCAAAAATTTATTCTTTCAGAAAAGCCGGACGCAATAGTTACTACGCACCCGGTGGCAACGAGCACGGTGAATTATTTGAAAATGAAAAAGAAATATACCGGCCCATTGTTTACAACTTTTTCCGACTATCACACCCAGCCGTTTCATGTTTATAAAGGTACAGATAAATTTTTCCTAGTTACCCCCGAGCAAATTGATGACTTAATTAAACTTGGCATTCCCAAAGAAAAAGCCATGGTACCGGGCATTTTAGTTTCAGAAAAATACTATAACATCCCGACAAAAGAAGAGGCGCGCAAACAACTAAACCTGCCGGGCGACAAAACAATTATTTTGGTCATGGGCGGCGGCAAGGGCTGGGGAATTGATAAAACCATTAAGACCCTGGCAAATTTAAAAAATCCAGCTTTGGCGATTATTGTCGGCGGAAGCGACGAACGGCGAAATGAAATAGAATTAAAAATTAAAAATTACGAATCAAGAATCGTGACTTTTCAAGTCACGGGGTTTATTGAACCGAGCCTATATTTTGCCGCGGCTGACTTACTAATAAGCAAACCGGGCGGGCTAACCTCAACTCAGGCCTTTCTGCTCAAACTGCCGCTTTTAGCCACCTCGCCCTTGCCCGGCCAAGAGGACATTAATATTCGGTATTTACTGGCTAAAGGAGCAATTGCCCTGGAAGACAAAAAGGGTTTTAGCCGGCAGATTGATGAGCTTATTTCCAGCCCGGAAAAACTTAGAGAAATCGCGGAAAATGCCTATAAATTAGCCCCAGTAGATGCCCCCAGAATCGTTCTTGAAACAATTAAAAACGCCCTGTATAGTAGTAATGACAATTAAGCTAGTAGTAAGTAGTAAGTAGCCAAACTATTCTACTTTCTACTAACTACTTACTACTTACTAAAATATGGCCAAAAAATCCTTTTTCTCAAGACTTATGGGAAGCGACATTATAGACGAAAGCCGCGAAGAGCAAATTTCGAATTTTTCCTTTGAAATGGAAGAGTCTGAAGAGCCGCAGTTCAGCACCCCGCCCCAAACTCTGGCCATTGAAGAAACAGAGGAGCAAGAATGGCTACCAGAGTCTAATTACGAAGGCCAGCTGACGGTAGATGTATATCAGACAAAAGACGATGTTGTTATACAGACTGTTATCGCCGGGGTTACGGCTGACGACGTTGATATAACCATTGCCAATGATAAGGTTACCATTGAAGGTGAGCGCAAACGCACCAATGACGTACCGATCGAGGACTACTTCTACCAAGAATGCTATTGGGGGCCGTTTTCCCGCTCGGTGGTGCTGCCGGTAGATGTTGATGTCGATAATGTCGAAGCTAAGATGAAAGACGGTATTTTGACCATAACCTTGCCCAAAGCGGCAAAAGCTAAAATCAGGAAAGTACAGATTAAAAAGAGCTCGGAATAAGGACTTCCGACGATTCCGTCCTGAATACAGGACGGTTTTTTACCCCCACACCAAACGGCGATCGTGCTCCTAATAAATCGCCGTTTTTTTTATTTCTAAAATGCCTATTTTAACAATTATTTTTTATGTACCTTAAACATCGCGCTTCGAACATATTTATCGCCGTTATGGTGCGCGGGTTTATTCGCAAAAACTAGCGAAATATGGTATTTTAAATACGACAATAAACGAATTTCCTAAAAATGTCGAAACAAAAGCGGGGGCGGCCGAGAAAAAACTTTAATGTTGCCGCATCAATCCGAAACAGTTCACCCACTATAAATCTGAAGCGCGAAACCAAGCAAAGTTTGGCTATTGTTCTGGCCGCGGCCCTGGCTATTCTCTCCACCCTTTCCTTGCTTAATATTTCCGGAAGCCTGGGCTTTATAATTGTTAAAGTGTTCAGGCAAGTGTTCGGATGGGGCGCCTTTCTCTTGCCCTCATTTTTCGCGCTTATTGCCATTGCCATTTATCGCGACCTGCACGAAACCGAAAAAAATAAACAGGCGGTCGGGCCGGCTCATTCTTACATTGGCGTCGGCCTTTTGACAATAGTCATTATTACATTCTTGCAGCTCATTGTTAGCCGGGTGAGCGAAAACCAATTCGCCATTGCCGGGGAGGGTGATGGCGGCGGTTTTGTCGGCGCGGCCATCTCCTTGGGCATTTTAAAAACCGTGGGTCCGTGGGCCGGATTCGTGCTCTTGCTGCTCGGGGTAGTGGCCTCAATTTTAATTACCTTCAATATCCCGCTTAATGAACTTTTCGGTATTTTCAAGGCAAAAGAAAACGGCACGGTGATACCGAATAAAAACAACAAAGACACTGGAGTCAAAATTAACGACTCGCTAAACAACGGCTTTAAGGAAGAGCCAGTGGGCACAATAAATCCGGTGGCCGCTAAAACCGCGCAAAATATACCCAGATTTATTAACAAGCCGTACGGCCAGAAAATGTTCCCCACCAAACAAAAAGTTGAACAGCCTGCTGCCCGGCCTATTAACACCAATTGGAAATTCCCCGCGGTCAACCTTTTGGATGAATCAAACGCCAGCGTAGACAGCGGCAACATTGAAGCAAACGTTGCCATAATCCAAAAGACCTTGAAAGATTTTGATATTGACGTGGAGATGGGCGAAGTTAATGTTGGCCCGACCGTAACCCAATACACCCTGCGGCCGGCGGAAGGAATCAGACTTTCAGCCATCGTCGCTCTGCAAAACGACTTAAAGCTGGCTCTGGCCGCTTCAAGCATTCGCGTTGAAGCGCCTATCCCCGGAAAATCGCTGGTCGGCATAGAGGTGCCGAACAAAACTACGGCCATCGTGCGCTTGCGCGAGCTTTTCGAAATGAACGAGTTCCAAAACCATCCCTCGGCCTTGAGCTTTGTGGTCGGCCGCGACGTGGCCGGCAAGGGCATTATTGAAGATCTGGCAAAAATGCCCCACCTGCTTATTGCCGGCGCCACCGGCAGCGGCAAAAGCGTATGCATGAACGTGGTCCTGACAAGTTTTCTGATGCGCAACACGCCGGAGGACGTAAAGTTCATCATCATAGACCCGAAGCGCGTAGAAATGTCTTTATACAATGACATCCCTCACCTAATTACACCGGTAATCATTGACCACCAAAAAGCCGTCAATGCCCTCAAGTGGACGGTGGCGGAAATGGACCACCGTTATCACTTGCTTTCCGAGGCGCACAAAAGAAATATAGGCGAATACAATGAAGCCGCGCCCCATAAAATGTCTTACCTGGTGGTTATAGTCGATGAATTGGCCGATTTGATGAGCGTCGCCCGAAACGACGTTGAAGCGGCCATTGTCCGGCTTGCTCAAATGGCGCGGGCCGTGGGCATCCACTTGATCCTGGCCACACAGCGGCCGTCAGTGGACATTATCACCGGTCTTATTAAAGCCAACATCACTTCCCGCATCGCCTTTGCCGTGGCCTCGCAGGTTGACTCCCGCACCATACTTGACCAGTCCGGCGCGGAAAAACTCCTCGGACGCGGCGACCTTTTGTACATTACCTCGGAAATGAGCCAGCCACGGCGCATTCAGGGTGCCCTTATTTCAGAAAAGGAAGTCAAGAGAATCACCGAGGTTTTGAAAAAGGAAGGAGCGCCCGCGTATAACGAATCAGTGACCGAACGCCTGCGGGTTGGCTCAAGCGATGTTAATTTTGATGGCAACGGCGGCGATGAGCCTTTGCTCGAGGAGGCAAAAAATATACTGATCCAGGCCGGCAAAGCCTCAGCCTCCCTGCTTCAACGGCGTCTCAAAATTGGCTATGCCAGGGCGGCGCGCATACTTGATATTCTTGAAGAGCAGGGCGTGGTAGGGCCGGCAGAAGGAGCCAAACCGCGCGAAGTTTACGCTGGCAATAATAGCCAAGACCAAGACCCTTTAAATGACGGCTTTGAAGAAACTTATAACGAAAACCAAAACTCGCGATGATCAAAGACGCAGAAAAAAACCTTAACCTAAGCGAACTTCTTAGATATAAACGCCTGTCGGCGTCTTTCAGCCTGGAAGATATTGAAGCCAAAACCGGCATCAAGCTAAAAAATTTAAAGGCCCTTGAAGCAGGCAATTTTCACGACCTCCCAGCCCCGGTTTATGTGCAGGGCTACCTCAAAACTTTGTGTAAAATTTACGGACTGGAATTCTCAAAAACAATAAGCCTATACCAGGAAGAAGAAAATTTGCGCAAACACACGCAAACAGACTCGGCTGCGCTTCAACCCCAAGCCTTATCCGGCAACACTATCAGCCTTACTCCGAAAAATTTAGCAACTGCCTCCATGGGCTTGGTTTTTACAGCCATAGCCATTTATATGCTAACCCAAATCGGCCACGTTACCGCCGCGCCTTCCTTGCAGTTACAGCATCCGGAAGAAGGGTTAAAAATTTCACAAAACTTTATTGAAGTTACCGGAAAAACCGAACCGGGGTCGACTTTAAGTATCAACAACCAGGCCATTCCCCTGGGCAACGACGGCACTTTCAAGCAAATAATCTATTTAGATTTGGGAGAAAACCAAATAGTAGTCCGCGCCGCCAATCGCTTCAGCAAATATACCGAAGTCAGCCGGAGAATAGTGGTGGGGACGGCGCCACAGGTCTTGGGCGAACATACCGAACAAACCGGCGATTAATCTGTTTTGTCTAAATCATCGACCTGTACTACAATTGAATTAAGATTGTAGTTTTTTGTTTTCTTGAAATCCACAGCCGCCCCTTGATTAATTTTTCCGATGTGATAACATTGATTTAGGTGAACGTTTGTCCACCAATAATTAATAGCATCAATAATCAACCCTCAACACTCAAGAAACTTCCAAACTTCAGTTCCGGATTTGGATTTTGGAGTTTGAAGTTTGTCTGAAGTTTGAATATTGAAGTTTGAATTTTATCCCCTTATGGCAAAAACAAACTCAAAAAAACCGGCCACGGCAGATGGCAGAAGTAAGGCCATGGAAATGGCACTTTCGCAGATTAAAGATAAATTCGGAGAAGGCTCAATTATGCAGCTTTCCGAGGCGGAAACTTTAAACGTTGAGGCTATACCCAGCGGTTCCCTGTCTTTGGATATTGCCCTGGGCGTGGGCGGCGTACCGCGCGGCAGGATTATAGAAGTATATGGCCCGGAATCATCCGGCAAAACCACCTTAACCATGCACATTATTGCCGAGGCCCAAAAAACGGGAGGTGTGGCCGCTTTCATAGATGCTGAACATGCCCTGGACCCGGATTACGCCGGTCGGGTGGGGGTTAACCTAAAAGAGCTATTAATTTCCCAGCCAGACACCGGCGAACAAGCTTTGGATATTGTTGAGACGCTCGTGCGCTCAAACGCCATTGACGTTATTGTTATCGACTCTGTCGCCGCCCTCACCCCTCGGGCGGAAATTGAGGGCGAGATGGGCGACTCGCACATGGGCCTGCAGGCTAGGCTAATGAGCCAGGCTTTGCGCAAGCTCACGGGTATAGTTTCCAAATCACGCACTACCGTTATTTTCATAAACCAAATCCGAATGAAAATCGGCGTCATGTTCGGCAATCCGGAAACCACCACCGGCGGCAATGCCCTAAAATTCTATTCGTCCGTAAGAATAGAAATAAGGCGCGCGGCGCAGATAAAACAAGGTGATGTCATTGTCGGCAACCGCACAAGGGTCAAGGTCGTAAAAAACAAGGTCGCCCCCCCCTTCCGTACGGCTGAATTCGACATCATGTATAACGAGGGTATCTCCAGAGCCGGCGACGTTTTGGATACGGCTGCGGCCTATGCGGTGATTAATAAAAGCGGAAATTCGTACAGTTACGGCGAGGAGCGCTTGGGAGTCGGGCGCGAAAACGCCAAGCGCTATCTAAGAGAAAATGAAAAGCTTTTGGAAAAAATCAGTAAAGAAGTAAAAGATAAAGTTCGCTCGGGCGCAACGGTTGTCAACGAAGATTTAGCCGAAAATGAAAACGCGTAACAAACAAGAGGCAGTCCGCCCACCGGCGGACTGCCTCTTGAATTTAGGCTAATAACTGTCGAGAAACGTAAGCGCACTTCCGGAGAGAGTGGAGGTACGGCAAAGTTCCTCGGCAGATAACAACCTACATTAGGAACTAGCCTCGAACGAAAGCTTATTCCAAGCGGCTGACCCACCAGCATACTCCAAAGCCAAAATCAGAGCAAGAAGCCGTTCTAGTGGTGTATAATTTAAATCATGCCCAAAATAGAAAATTCAAAATTCACAAGTTTCGACCTTGAAACAACCGGTTTTGATCCCAAGGACGACGCCATTATAGAAGTGGGTATTTATCAATTTACCTATGATGAAAAAGGCGAAATCGTGGAGCTCGGAAGATACGCGCAGCTTATTGATGCGCAAAGAGACGTTCCTGCCGAAGTACAGGCCATTACCGGCATAAAACCCGAAGACCTTGCGGGCAAACCGCTAATTCAAGACGTTATTGCCAATATATCGCCCTTTTTCGAAAACACAGATTTTATTCTTGGCCATAATGTGGATTTCGACCTGTCTTTTATATCAAAACACTTAACAATAAAAAAACCGGTAATTGACTCAATATTCTTTTCACAAATTTTCTTCCCGGGCTTTAAAAGCTATAGCCTGGACGTACTGCCCCATGAGTTGGGCATAGAGCGCGGGCAAGCGCACCGCGCTTTTGACGATTCAGTCGATACTGCCAAGCTGTTTGTCAAAAGCCTAAAGCAGTTCCGCGCTTTGGAGAAACAACAAGATTTAATTGAAATACTCGAAAAGGGAGGCTTTGTTGAGGCATCAATCCTCAAGCAGGCTCAAGCAATAAAGGCGGATAAGGAGTTGCTGCTGCCTAAAAAAAATATCCCGGCCAAGCCAATAGAGAGCGCGCCGGAACTATCAGATGAAATCAAAAAATTATTAAAAGGCGGGAAACGCCACATTCTAACTCACACGGCCGCGGCCGGCGCCGACAATATTATTGCCCAAGCGGCGGCGACCGATAAGGCGGGTTTCAAACTAATCGCCCTAAAAAATATAGATAAGGTTCGGGCAATAAAAAATCTTGAATGTATTGAAAACGTAAATTCCAGAGTTTGTCTCAACCGCTTAATCAATCTTAAAAATAAAAAACAACTAAAGAAACACCAAGCCTCGCTGGCCGTAAAATTGCTGGCCGCTTTTCAAATGAGCGAGGATTTTGAATTCTGGCCAAGAATCAGCAATAAAGAAAAAGATTACTTGCAAACTCTGCGCGTGGTGAATGAAATCTGCGCCAGACATAAATGTCCCTTGTTTGAAAAAATGGAAAACTTGTTCAAACAAAAAACAGCCAGCATTGCCATTAGCCACTCGGATTTTTGGAACATGTCAAGCCATGACCTGAAAAAGGAAACACAGCTTATAATAACCGACCTGGACGACGCGGCGGAAGCTCTAAGTAAAAATCTTGAAAAAAAATATTGGCTCGAGGAGCTACCCTTGTTGGCAGAGGCAGCGCCAATCGATAAGCCCGAGCAAAAAAATAATCACGCTTCCGTTCTACCCATCTTCTCTGACAGCGAACCCTCGCCTTCGATTGTCAGCGAAATTAAACAAGCCAGCGATTTATTTTGGCAAAGCCTAAAACAAGAATATGCCGAGGAATTCAGGCATGAGGATAAACTTTACCTAACGCCACAGCAAAGAAGGCAAGACCGATTCATAAAAATATGCGGGCAGGCGGAAAATTTAGTAGAGCTTATGCGCAAACTTACTGACAAACTCACCAAACAAGGCGATGAGTATGCCGAAGCCTACACTTATGAGCTAAAAAGAAGAATCGAAAAATGGAATTTAATAGCCCGAAACGACGATTCATTTCACTACCATTTGCTCAAAAACACCAATGAAATAAGCATAAAACTGCTCCCGACGAGCTTAACTGTTCTGTCCCAGTTTCAGAAACACCTCCCCAAAAAGACTATTATTACGCTTGGCACCGGAGCCGACAGTATAACTAAACATTATTTAAATATTTTAGAATTGGGGGACTGGCCCAGCACCGACCTGCGTTTTGACAGTCAGCAAATAGCCGAACTGAAAATACTCACCAGCACAAGCAGAACTATTGATACGGTTGTCCAGATCCTTGGTGAAAACACTTACGGCAAAGTGCTGGTGGTGGCAAAAAACATTACGGAAATGCTTACCCTTAGCGAACATCTTAGCCATGAATTGCCGGGACAGTATGACGTTATCGCCCTGGAGCGAGGCGGAAGCGGGGCCGCCAAGGCGCTTTATAAATTTACCGCTGAAAACAACGCGGTCCTAATTATTACGCCGCGACACCGCATTTTGTATTTAGCCTGGCCCGCGTTAGATGCGGCCGTCGTCTCGTCCATACCCTTTCCGCCACCCGACCCGGTGGGGACATTCGTGGATTCGACCCTGCCCAAGGCCATGCTTGCTCAAAAAATGCTGCTGTCCAAAATTTTGGGTTCAGCCGGCGCCGATTTTACTCTGTACCTGCTGGACGGACGCCTTACCCGGCAGAATTACGGAGGTAATTTTGTTGCTTTGGCCGAAGAGCTATGCGGCTCTCGGGCAGAATACCTGAATGATTAATTGCTGGGCTTGATTTTTTTTATTAAATAGTGTAAACTAAATATATACGTTGCAACAGACGTGGAAACAAAAGTTCTTTCCCAAGTAACAATTACGGCAAACTTATTCGGAGAAGTTTGCGGTATAAATAAACCACTCGTAGTGACAGTGGTGGGCGATCTGTATCGAGATCGAACTTTTAGCTTCTTAATAGCTTAAAGCTAACCGGCTGGATTCAGTTCCCCCACTACTCGTCGCAGCCTTTTTCCTCGAAAGGCTACTCGTAAAAACAAAAAACAAAATGAGTGCCTTCGTAGCTATATGCTAAGGGGGTGTAAAACAAAAAATGATTCGTTCTTTCAAGTTTAGGTGTCCAAAGTGGCACCATAAGAGTGGTGGAGTTCTGATTTTTGTCAGAATTTCTTCCTTCTGGTTTCGAGGGACTGAAGGATTGTCTCCATATAACCTATGGTGGGCTAACGTGCGGTATTAATCCCGCTTTCTGCTTCTAAAAACAATTGGAAATAGAAAGCGGGTGCAATCCCGCGCGGCAGCCCCGTGTTAAATGGGGGCTGCCGATGGCAATTTACTCAATGAGGGCAAATCAACCTTTCCCCAATACTTGTAGTACATCTGCTGTCGGCTTTTCTTTTTCCCGCACACCAAACAGTAATAGCACCCTGTAATAAATCGTCCTTTTTTACTATAATAACGGAGTAAACGGAGTTTTGAATACTTAAAGTAATTTACACGTGGCACCGAACACAGATTTATTGCTGTTATGATGTGCGGATTTTTCCCCAAAAAAACAATATAATAAGGCCAAGCATGACTCACCTAGACTCTATATTCATTAAAGAACAGAAGAAAAAACTTTTACAAGAAAAAAAGCGTCTTGAGGCCGAACTCGAAACCATTGCCGATCCTAAAAACAAGAAAATCGGCGATTACGAAACAAGATTTCCAAATATGGGCGATGATGAAGATTCAAACGCCGCCGAGGTCCAATTATTCGAGCAGAACCTGGCAATTGAACGCGACCTCGAAGCAATTCTGCGAAAAATAAACATCAGTCTTGAAAATATCGAAAAGGGAAAGTACGGTCGTTGCGAACAAGGTGATCAAATAGACGAAGCCAGGCTAAAGGTTATCCCTTGGGCGACCACCTGCGTAAAACACTAAAACCATGCGGCTCTGGCTAATCATTGCCGGAACCTTACTGCTCGATGCCGCAGGCAAGGCTCTGGTCAGAAAACAGATACTGGACATTCCTTTTGTCGAGAATTCAGGCCTGGCCTTTGGCATTCAAGCCGGCGGCCTGGCTGCGATTATCCTAACCGCCGTAATTTTGGCGGTTTTATTTTTTTACTACCAACAAAACAAAATTTTCTTAAAGAATGTAATTGCCTTCGGCCTGATTTTTGGGGGAGCCATAGGCAATCTTTTGGAGAGAATCATTTTTAGAAATGTCACCGATTTTATACCTTTGGGCAAGGCTATGTTAAATATAGCTGACCTGGCGATTTTTCTCGGCTTAACCATGCTGGTCGTAAAATTGATGGTGACAAAATTTGAAAATTCTAAATTAAAAATTGAAAATTAACTTATATGCCCACTCGAATTAATTCAGGCGCAATTTTCGGCATCGACGGCGTTTCGGTGGAGGTGGAGACAGACATCAGCCCGGGCCTGCCCAATATTATTGTGGTCGGGTTGCCGGACACG
>MFES01000026.1:17206-20039 GCA_001779955.1 Candidatus Doudnabacteria bacterium RIFCSPHIGHO2_02_FULL_46_11
TCCGCGGGGCAGAGTGGCCATAAATTTGGCACCGGCTGATTTGCCTAAAAGCGGTTCCTGGTATGATTTGCCGATCGCCCTTTCGATATTGCTTGAAGGCGGTCTTGTTTCGGCCAAACGCGAGCTGCTTCATAACTCCCTCTTGATTGGCGAACTGGCCTTGGACGGACGCGTGCGCGGCGTGCATGGCGTGCTTCCGATAACCATTTTTGCCGCCCAAAAAGGCTTTAAAACCATATTTATCCCGGATGATAACGCCAAAGAGGCTTCTTTTGTTCACGGTATAGAAATCCTACCCCTAAAAAATCTGGGGGAATTGGTGGCGCACCTGGAGGGACATAGCATATTAAAGCCAGTTGAGTTATCGCAAGCAAGCAGCGCCCTTAACTTAAATGGGGTGACGGTTGATTTTGCCGACATTGCCGGCCTAAACGTTGCTAAGCGCGCTTTAAGCATTGCCGCAGCCGGACATCACAATATTCTTTTTACCGGACCGCCGGGGAGCGGCAAAACCATGCTGGCCCGGGCCTTGCAAGGAATAATGCCAGAATTATCGGAAAATGAATTTTTAGATACGGCCAAAATTTACAGCATTGCCGGCCTACTCACTAAGGACGGCTTGCTAAGGACCCGGCCCTTTAGAAGCCCCCATCACACCAGTTCGCGCATAGCCTTGGTCGGCGGGGGATCCTACCCAAAACCGGGCGAGGTAACCCTGGCGCACAAAGGCGTATTGTTTCTGGATGAATTCCCTGAATTTCCCAGGAGCAGTTTGGAAAGTTTAAGGCAGCCCATGGAAGACGGAGTAATAACGGTCAGCCGCATATCCGGAACTTTCCAATTTCCGGCCGAATTTATTTTAGTCGCCGCGCAAAACCCCTGCCCCTGCGGAAACCTGGGCAACCCGAACGTGGCCTGCCAATGTTCCGACGGCCAAATCCGGCGTTACAAGGCCCGCATCTCCGGCCCAATAATGGACAGGATCGATCTGGTGGCCGAAGTGCCTCATCAAAGTTACGAACAATTACAAGCCAACTTCGGTCCGTCCAGCCGGAGTATCAAAGAAAAAATTGACGCCGCCAAATTAAAACAGAAAATGAGATTTAAATCGGACAAAACCAATTCCAGAATTAGCGCCGCTGAAATAAAGAAGTTCTGCAAGCTCGATGACCAGGGTGAAAAAATCATACAAACGGCAATTGATAAGATGCACCTTTCCGCAAGGGGCTACCACCGCGTTTTAAAAGTAGCGCGCACCATTGCCGACCTTGATGCGGCGGATTACATCAAACCGGAAAATTTATCAGAAGCTCTGCAATATAGATTTAGAGACAATTAACCCTCAAGCCTCAATCTACAATCCTCAAAGAATCTTCCTGCCTGCGCCGAGGCTTCCTCCTTCGCCCCCTCCTCCGCTAAAGCTGTGGCGGGTAGGCAAGACTTCGGAGGACAGGTCGGCAGGCAGGCAAACTTCAATTATCAATTCCGGAAATTGCCAGCCCGCTTGGACTCCCGCCTGACTTCGAAAAGACGAAGTCTTGTCGGGCAGGTCGTCCAGGCGAAGTCTGGCGGGGGGTTTGGGGCTTGAAGTTTTATTGGAGTTTGAGTGTTGAAGTTTAGAGTTTATACTTTTTATGGTATAATTTAGCAAATTCAGCTGATGAAAAATAATATCCAAAGAAAAATAATTTACGCTTTGCTTGGCGCCTTGGCTTTGTTTGGCACCGGCCTTTCCTGCGGCGGCGGTCAAACGGCACCGACCGTAACTTTGAATTTTTGGAAGCCTTTTGACTCATCGGACAAGTGGTCTGAAATTATCAGCGCCTACAATAGCGCCGGCCGCGGCGCGCAAATAGTTTATACCCAAAAATCGTCGGAAAGCTACGAGCGTGATTTGTTAGAAGCTCAAGCCGCCGGCCGCGGACCCGACATCTATAGCATTCATAATGATTGGACGCCGCGCTACCGTGATAAAATTTCGCCGATGCCGGCAGAATTTTTGACTTTGCGCGAGCTTCAGGAGGTTTTTGTGGACGTGGTGGCCGACGATTTTCTCATGGAAGACGGAAAGCTTTATGCTTTGCCGGGAGCGGTTGATGTTTTGGGCCTCTACTTTAACCGCGACCATTTAGCTTCCGCGGGTATCGCCCGCCCGCCTTCAACCTGGCCGGAACTGGTCAATATGGTGCCGCTACTGACAAAAGTTGGCTCCTCCGCGCAAATCGAACAATCTGCCATTGCTTTAGGCACCTCGAATAATGTAAATAACGCCTCTGACATACTTCAGCTTTTAATGCTCCAGAGCGGAGTCAGTTTTTATGACTCGAGCCTACGCAGCTCAACTATTTCAAGAGGAAACACCGACCAGAGCGGGGAAACTCCCGGTGAGAGAACGCTGAAATTCTTTGCCCAGTTCGCTGATCCAACTTCGCGCGCTTACACCTGGAATGCAAAACTTACAAATTCCATTGACGCTTTTGCCCAGAGCAAGACTTCCATGATCTTGGGCTTTAGCCACTTGATGCCTGAAATTTCCGCCAAGGACGCCTTTCTCAATTTTGCGGCAACAGGCGCTCCGCAAGTTTCTTCAGATACGACCAAAGTAAATTACGCCAGCTACTGGGGAGAAGCCGTTTGGTCGGGCAGTAGGTATCCAAATACGGCCTGGGACTTTATATTATTTGCCACCAATTACCAGCAAAACAAAAAATATACGGAAACAGTCAGACTGCCCAGCAGCAGGCGCGATGTTTTAGCCGAACAGCAAAGAGACTCGCGGCTTGGCGTATTTGCCGATAATGTTTTATCGGCCCGCTCGGTAGCCAAACCTGAA
>MFES01000026.1:20045-21644 GCA_001779955.1 Candidatus Doudnabacteria bacterium RIFCSPHIGHO2_02_FULL_46_11
CAATTTGAAAAAGTTTTACATGAACTAATCAATGACGTAAGTTTAAACGGCATAGCGCCGAGGTCTGCCCTGCAGGAAGCGGAAAGGCAGATTAACACTCTGTTAAACCGGTACCCCTTGCAGCCCAATTAACCCCTTGTGCCCCATATTATGTCTTCTTATGGTATAATTAATCCCGTACGAAACCCTGTATTAACAGACGGAAGCCAACAAAATTTCATTTTTGAAAACACAACTGCTAAACTAATAAATGCGCACCGGTTATGAACCTATACAGGTTTCCTGTTTCGTACGGGATAAAAAAGCTAATCCTTGTTCTCTTCATTGCGTTTCTTGTAATTACTCCGCTTATAGCCTCTGCCGATTTTTTTGACAATGTGATTCCCTGCAAAGGGGGCTTTGAACAAAAGTTAGATAACCAAGGCAACCCAATACTAGACGACAAAGGGAAACCGATACTCGAGGAAATTACCGAGGCAAATAAACCCGACCATTTCTGCACTGTTCAAGACTTCCTGGTTATGGTTATAAGTATAATTAACCTAGCCATACAAGCCTCGGGAAGCGTTGCCGTATTGGTAATTGTCTTTTTCGGAGGCGAAATGGTAAATGCCTCGCTTTACGGCAACAGCGAGCAGTATCAGGCCGGCAAGCAAGGTGTTACCCGCGTGATCCTGGGACTGCTTTTAATACTTTCTGCTTACGCAATCGTTAACGGGATTTGGATGCTGGTCTTCCCCGAGACCTACGGCCCAATGTGGTCAAAGCCATGGCAATAAGAACTAAAATAAAATTTTTATTTATCTCCGTTTATCTTTTTGCCCCAATTTTAGTTTTTGCCCAAGCAGCAACGGGCGGACCGCAAAATCCCGATACAACATCAAGTCCCGCAGAAATCTTCAACCCTCTTGAAAAAGTGCCGGGATTTGGCGGAGACGGCGTAAGCAACGTGCCTGAACTGATAAGCTGGTTTGTCGCCCTTCTGGTCGGTTTTGTCGGTTTAATGTCGGTTATCGCTATTGTTGTTTCCGGGTACCAAATGGTTTTCGGGGGCGGCAACCCGGAAACAATCCAGAGCGCAAAAAGCAGAATGACCTGGGCCATAATCGGTATATTTGTTGTGGTGCTGGCTTATACCATTGTTAGAGTTTTACTCAAAGTAATAACCGGAACTCAAGGGATTCAAATTCAAACATAATAATTCATTGGCCCTGTGATACAACCTCGATAATTCTCCTATCGTTTTGATGAATAGCAATAATATTAGCAATTTATTCAAGCAATACTTAAAACCTGGTAATTTCGGTCGAATTGAACAAAACTCAAAACGATCGAGGTTGATATCCAGGGTTGGTCGATATCTTATGAAAAAATTTTTATTTCTTAACCGTTAATTCTTAACTTATGAATCTACGCAAAATAAATTCATCACAAGTTCTAAATATTGTTACGATTTTCGTCGTGCTTATGCTGGCCCTGGTGCCAGTCTTTGTCGGTTATGCTCAAACTGGACCCGGACCTGATAGTATTTTCGGCAGGGACCAGCAAAATATACCCGGCCAGTTCGTTAGAGCTACTTCTCTAAGTGCCTTAATCAAC
>MFES01000026.1:21670-23515 GCA_001779955.1 Candidatus Doudnabacteria bacterium RIFCSPHIGHO2_02_FULL_46_11
TGTTGGCCTTATTGCCTTGCTGTTCCTGGTCTGGGGTGGGTTTAAATACATCTCTGCCGGAGGCGACGAGGAAGCCGTGGGCAAGGCCAAGCAAACCATAATGAACGCGCTTATCGGTTTGGCCATAGTTATCCTGGGTTACGCCTTGGTGGTTATTGTTTACAATGTCGTAGCCGGCCGTGAAACTAATGTAACCTAATAAATATTTATCCCGTCAGAAATTTCACAAATGCAGAATGTCGAAATTGTGAACTCTGATAGGGAGGTCATCAAAATAAACAGATGACGGAAAGGAAAATTTCTTTCGGGATGAAAATAAACTCTCGACAAATAACAAATGTTTTAGCCGTAATCGCCATTTTTGCCTTGGCAATTGTGCCTTTAACCGGCTTTGCCCAAAGCGATGACATTTTCGGCGGCTTCGAGCCTGGTGATGTTCCGCAGCTTGAGTCTGAAACGCAGACGCTTTCTGACCTTATCACCAAAATCTTGCGGGTGCTTTTGAGCATTGTCGGCCTTGTGGCAGTAGTCTTCCTGGTTTGGGGCGGCTTTAAGTACATGAGCTCCCAAGGTGACGAAGAAAAAACCGGCGATGCCAAGAAAACTATCGTCAATGCCCTTATCGGCGTTGTGATTGTTATTCTGGCTTACGCCTTGGTGGTTATTGTCTATAACGTTGTCAGCGGACGTGAAATAGTTTAAGGCGAAAAACAAACTTATGTCTATAAAGCGGACACTGGCATATTTATCTTTTTTGGCGGCCAATGTTTTGCTTTGGTCGCCAAAAATTACATTCGCCCAAGAGGAGTGCGTTACCGAAGGGACACCCTATCCGGCAGTAGGCGGCATCTGCCTACCGCTTAAGCCGCCGGGCGTGGACAAGGAATACAATTCCCTGGGCGAGCTGATAGGGGACTTTCTCCAAATTGCCTTATTGATAGTCGGCATGGTGGCCGTAGTATTTATTGTTGTCGGCGGTTACAGATATATTATGGCCGGCGGTGACGAAGAAGCTGTAGGGAGCGCAAAAAAAACCATTACCAGTTCGGTGATTGGTTTGATAATAGTGTTATTCTCCTACGCCATTGTGCGAATAGTTGTTAATTTGGCGACGAGCACGTAGGCATTTCAGCCAGAGGGCTGATCCGCCTTTGGCGGAAATTTCTAATTTTTAATTTCCAATTTCTAAACAATAACCAAATCACAAACCCCAAATTAAAAACTAAAATACTGGTTAGTTTAATACTGATGGCGGTTTTACTGCCGGTGGTTAGTTTTGCGCAGGTGAACCGCAAGCAGATTTGCGGCTCGGACAGCGGCAGCGCCGGCGAATTGTGTTTTCCCCAAGCGCCCAGCCAGGCCGTAACCTTTAGCGACTACACGGTTGAAGCGCTTGTCGCGCGGATCCTGAATATCGCACTTTTATTTGTCGGCCTTATTGCTTTGGTCTTTATCGTCATTGGCGGTTACAGATATATTATGGCCGGCGGCAATGAAGAATCGGTGGGCAAGGCCAAGCAAACCATTATGAACGCTGTTATCGGTTTAATTATTGTGATTCTAGCGTTTGCCATAGTTAATATCACCTACAGATTATTAAAAGACGAGCCGCCGGTATACGCGCCAGGAAGCGGACAACAACTAAACCCCGCAGACCGTCCGGGTTTTACGCCGCCCCCTCGAATCGACTGAATAATCTAGCAAATAACCCTTTTACCTTTGTTTGTCTTGACAATAGTCAAGATTTTTGTTATACTCATATGTTTCCTGTTGTTTTGTTCCCTCAAACGTCCTGGAGGACGTAATGAAATACCGTTACATTTACATCGTTCTTACCACAGCGGC
>MFES01000027.1:0-11798 GCA_001779955.1 Candidatus Doudnabacteria bacterium RIFCSPHIGHO2_02_FULL_46_11
TCGGACAACCCTGAAAACTCTGCGGCTGCCTAAATTTTAACTCAAGCCCTCATCTATAGCTTCATTAACAAGACTGTCGGCAGTCTTGTTTTTTTCGCGTAAAACATGTTTAAACGAAATCGATTTGAATTTATTTTTAAGCTTCAAGACTTCGGCCACTAACGGCTGAATGTCGGGATGTTTTATCTTGTATAAGCCGCTAAGTTGCTTTACGACAAGCTCGCTATCGAGAAAGCACTCGACTGCTTGATAACCTTTTAGCTCGGCGATTCTTAAGCCCTCAATTAAGGCCAAGTATTCCGCCTGATTATTGGTTTTTTCTCCTAAAAACTTTTTGAACCTGAAAATCTCCTCGCCACTTTCGTCAAAAGCAACGCCGCCTACCCCTGCCGGCCCCGGATTATTCCTCGATCCGCCGTCTGTATATAAATTAATTTTCATATCGTGCGATTACCCTAGCTAACGCCGCTTCGGCGTCTATCTTTACGGGCAGGGCTATTACTTCAAAATCATTAATCTCTAAAAGTTCACCTAGGTTGGTCAAATTCTCAATTATTAATACATTATGGCCAAGCAAAATTTTATGTACGTTATATGGCTCCTTATCGGGACTTGGGGTGTCGGTACCAAGCATTTTTATTCCAAGCTCAACCATTTTTTTGGCAAAGTTTTCATCTATAACAGGAAAGTCGGTAAAATAATGAGGATCATCATATTTGTCAGAAAACCCCGTAAAAACAAGGACGATATCGCCAGCCTTTATTATTTTTTCCTTAAACAAGTCGGCGGTTATGATCTTAACTCCTCTTGCGTCAACTATTACGCCCCGGCCAATAAATTTTTCCGGAGATACACTATCTATACGTTGGCCATCGGCAATCATATGAAGCGGCGCATCAATATGCGTGCCGACGTGCATCCCAGAATTTAACTGAAAATACGTATAACCGTTTTTCGCTAAATCGCGAGTTTGATAAAGCTCGGGAGGAGTATCGCCGGGGTAAACCGGCATGTTTTCCTTAAAAGTATGAGTCAGATCAACTATTTTGCTCATTTTTTCGCCAATCGATTAATTTCAATTGCACTCGCCTGTTACCGTTCCATTCATCGGCTAAAAGTTCGCCTACCATATCTATTGTATCACCAATTTTTAAAGCCTTAGCCAAGTACCCCTTGGAAAAAGCAATTCCGCGCAATCGCGCGGGAATATTCGAGTGCGACAAAACAAATTGCACATGCTTGCCCTCGTTGCCCACCGCCCGCATATCGGCAATTTTCAAACCCTTAAAAAGAAAGTGCGGGCGGGGATTGCCCTGCCCGAACGGCGACAAAGATTCTATTTTATCGGAAAACTCAACCGTAAATTCCGACGGATCAGATAATTCAGCGTCAATATTCAAACTTGGAACTAAATTAGCCTCGGCAAATTTTACCTCGGCAAAGCCGAGCAAGGTATTGTAAAAAGCCTCTACTTTTGAATTCTCCACGGTAAATCCCGCCGCAGCGTCATGCCCGCCGAATTTTAAGGCATGCTCTCCGGCATACTCTAGGGCTTCTATAATACTAAACCCCGGAATGCTTCTGGCTGAACCGGTGGTAAAATCATTATCCTCGGAACCAATAAGCACCGGCCGATAAAATTCCTCGCTTAATTTTCCGGCGACCAAACCGACGATGCCTTTGGGCCAGGCCGGACTTTTGGCAAAAAGTAAAACCTTATCCTTGCTCTCGCCTTCTAATTGCTCTCGCGCTTCAGACATTATGCTTTCAGTAAGCTGCTGTCTTTTTCGATTTAAGTTTTCAAGCTGGGTCGCTAAATCTGCCGCCTCCAAATTATCTTGAGTTAGTAAGAGTTTTAAGGCAATGTCGGCGTGAGCAAGGCGCCCGGCGGCATTTATGCGAGGCGCAATTTGAAAACCGATTGTTCCCGAAGAAAAACCCTTCTCCGCCGCCCCGGAAACCGATAAAAGCGCCTTTAAACCGGGCCAGCGAGTTTGCGCCAAAACCTTAAGGCCATACTTTACCAAAATCCTATTTTCACCCATCAGGCTCTGGCAATCGGCCACGGTACCGATCGCCACTAAATCCAAAAGCCACTTTTCGAACCCCTGGGGAATATCTTTTCGCAAGTCCCCGGCTCGCGAGAGCAATCCTTGAACAAACTTAAAAGCCACCCCGACTCCGGTTAAATCTTTAAACGGATAGATACTATCAGGGCGCTGCTGGTTTATGACCGCAACGGCTTGAGGGATAATTTCCGGCCCTGCCCCTCGTAGCCCGCTACCAGCGGACGAAGTGGGGACATGGTGATGATCGGTTATAACAACATCAACACCTAATGATTTTGCCACCTCGACCTCATCAACTGCGGTAACGCCGCAGTCAACGGTAATAATTAATTTTGTACCACGCTTAGCGATTTCTTTTATGGCTTCCGCATTTACGCCGTACCCTTCGGCAAAACGGTCAGGGATATAATAATCCACCTCCGCGCCAAGCGCGCGGAGGGCGCGAATCATAACAGCCGCCGCGGTTACCGCGTCTGCATCATAGTCGGCGTAAATTGTAAGCTTTTGTTTATTTTTTATTGCATCCAAAGTGCACTCTATGCCCTTTTCCATATCAGGCAACAAAAAGGGATCATAAATCGTATTTTCGTATTGCGGATCAAGAAAAAACTGTATTTCTTCTCGGCTTTTTAGATTGCGATTAAAAAGCACTTGCAAAAGTGCTTTGGGAATGTCGGGAAACTCTCTTATCACATTATCGGAAATTTGGTCCTTTAGAATCCACTTCTTTGGCATCCCGAAAAAAAATACCTTACATTTATTACTTATTACGATAGTTTATCCCGGCAGTAATCATTCCTGGCTTAAACGAATTTATATAATTTCTAACGGGATAAATCTCTTTAATTTTATCAAAATTTGCGGAATCAGAAAACCGGCCCCGCAACTGCGGCGGGGCCGGTCTCGTTCGAAAGAAAGTTTTGGTTAAACACGCCCTACGCCGATAGATATCGGGCGTGTACAGCCAAACTCTGGATGTGCAGATCGATGGGACAGTCACCCTGGTACTTCCACCCCGGGATGACAATCTCGCGACCCTCTTCGATTGCACGGTCTAGGTCTGCGCGACACAGAAGCCCTGCGTACCAGAGAGCCAGCGCGTCACTAGGACTGATGCCGGCGCGTATCAACTCCATTCCGGGTTCCCACAGATTCGAAATCTGATAGAGCACCTGCATGCCCGCCTGCGGATCATCCCTATTCGGATCCTCGCTCAACCCGTGGACGATCAAGATACTTCCGTCGATGATCCGCCAATAGAGTCCCTCCGAGGGCCCTCTGGCTGTGTACTCCCCGGGTTCTTGAGGCTTCCGTCGCGAGCGCTTCTGCACCGCTCGGAACGCGGCGCCGCCTATCAACAAGGCAACAACCGCGATCAGGCTCCATCCGGCGTTGATTAAGGCCCATAGGCCCTCCTCGCCGCCCTTGCTCGCGCGGAGCAGTGTAACCAAACCAACAAAAACCACGACCACGACCAGGGCCTGAAAGGCCATTCGCCCCAGATTGAGGCTTTCTGCAGCGCGTTCGTTGCTCATTGCTCCTCCAGAGAGCAGGTTTTAGAGTGATTGTTCTACGGAAAAGCCCGTAGAACTGCTATCTACTATTATACTCCTTTTTATCAAGTTTGTCAATATAAAAACCGCTAATGCGGTTTTTTCCTTTTAGCCCCTACTTAAAAAAGTAAGAGCTGGCAGGTTTTGGAAAATTTCGCGCCCCGACGCTCTGGTCGGGGCACCGACACGAAGTCGTCGGTGCAGGAGGCAGTTTATTCTGGTTTTTCGAGCAACAGCCTGCGACTATCTATATTTCTATCACCTTCCCTGTCATCGCCATCGGTACCTCAATGCCAAGCCCTGACAAAACCGTAGGCGCAATATCCGGCAAAATTCCTTCCGGCACAATTCCGGCAAGCGTATATAAATTTATATTGCTTTTTTCCGTGAAACGCAAATCATCGGCGTAAAAAATTAGAGGAACGGGATTGGTGCTGTGTTCGGTATCTACTTCGCCGCTCGTGATATTGACCATCTGCTCGCAGTTGCCGTGGTCAGCGGTAATCATTAGGAGCGCGCCTGCGTCTGACGCGGCCTCGGCCAGCCGCTGGAGGGATTGATCAAGAGTGAGTACGGCCTTTTTAACCGCGTCCAAATCACCGGTATGCCCCACCATGTCGCCGTTGGCGTAATTGACCAAAATAAAACTGTCATCAGATTCTCTTATTCGCTTGACCACTTCATCGGTCAGGGGCTTGGCCGACATTTCCGGAACATCAACGTAATTTTTTATGTTTGCCTCCGGAGATTTAACAATGAAGCGCTCCTCTCCCGGCCACGGCTCATGCCTATGCCCGTTGAAAAAGAAAGTTACGTGCGCGAATTTCTCGCTTTCCGCAGCGTGAAATTGCTTTAGTCCCTTGTTGCTGATAATTTCGGACAAGGTATCTTTTATCTCAAGCGGCGGAAAGGCCACTTGAGCTGCGAGTGTAGGGCTGTAAGCGGTCATGGTGGCGACCTTCACTTTAGGCGCGCGTTCAAAAAACATCTTGACCAGCTGAATCATG
Source organism: Candidatus Doudnabacteria bacterium RIFCSPHIGHO2_02_FULL_46_11 (assembly GCA_001779955.1). Classification (GTDB taxonomy): domain Bacteria; phylum Patescibacteriota; class Doudnabacteria; order UBA920; family 2-02-FULL-46-11; genus 2-02-FULL-46-11. The sequence continues at coordinate 4,630 of MFES01000027.1, forward strand.
CGGTCATTGCGGTAGTTGAAAAATATTGCGGCATCGCCCTCGTGAACAAGCCCCCTGGCAAAATCGCCTTTATCGACAATTACCGAAGGCGGTATCATTTCATCAGTCATGCCGTTTTGATATCTTTGCTCAAGCGCTTCGGAAGCGCTTAAAAATTTATCCCCTTGCCCAAAAACTATGGCGTTTATGGCCGCCTCGGTTTGCTTTAAATGAAGGCCGCGATCCATGGCGTAAAAACGCCCCGTAACCGAAGCGACCGACACTTCTTGCCATTCTTCGATTTTCTTTTCGATATTTTTTACTGAAGCGATGGCTGTCTTGGCCGGCGAGTCGCGGCCGTCGCTGAACAAATGCAAGGCGATTTTTTTTACGCCCAGATTTCTGGCCATCTCAATGAGGGCGTAAAGATGCTGCTCGTAAGCATGGATGGTCCCGGTGCCAATAAGGCCGGCCAGGTGGAGCGTACTGCGGTTATCGATGGCCTGCCGCATGGCGCCCAAAAGGGCCGGGTTGCTCTGAAAACTACCGTCCATGATTGACATATTTATGCGAGGCAACTCCTGGATAACCACCCGACCGGCGCCCATATTCAGATGTCCGACTTCGGAATTGCCTTTTTCGCCCCAGGGCAGACCCACGGCCGGGCCCGATGCCTGTATTACCTTGGTTGGATAAAAACTTATAAGTTCCTGAAAAAATTTGAGGTTAGCGGAACTTACGGCATTGCCGTTTGACGGGCTGGCCACGCCAAAGCCGTCCAACACGGCCAAGATAATTTTTGAATACTTGCGCATAGCTTTATTGACGTGCGTTATTACCCATAGTTACGGTGCCGGCATAATTTTCAATAGCGCCCGTGCAAAGTGTCACACCCGGTGAACCAGGATTAGCACCCTCCGGCCGGTAAACAATTTCATACCACTGAAGGGCGCAGCCTCCGCCGCTCGAACTGTAAGCATAAGAGTAGCTTGGCGGACTTGCCAACCCAGGCCAACCGGTCGGTGTATTAAGCGGGTCCTTGGGTAAAGGTGAAATATAAGGAGCAAGTTGAGTAGCCAGAGTATCCCAACCGGGGTTATTACTATTGAGCCAATTAGCGTTAGGCAGACCGCTCCAATAACCTGACGCGGGGTAGGTTTTATAATCCTGATAATAAAGCTCAATGGCAGTAATGATTTGACCGATGTCGGCGGCCCGCCGGGCGTCGCGCGCTTTAATTCTTGTACGCGCAACGCTGACGGTAATAAGTCCGCTAATCGTGCCAATAATGATAAGAACGATCATCATTTCGGCCAATGTGAAACCTCTTGAACGTTTCATATTATTTGTTCACTTATTTCCATTAGCCGATTATACTTTGCCACGCGCTCGCCTCGGGCCGGCGCGCCGGCTTTTATGTATTCGCAGTTCAAACCGACCGCCAGATCGGCAATGAAAGTATCTATAGTGTCACCGGAGCGATGCGAGGCTACGCAGGCATAATTGTGCGCTTTGGCCGCTTTTATAGTGGCAATTGTTTCGGTTACGGTACCAACTTGGTTGGGTTTGATAATTACGGCGTTGGCCATTTTTTCGCGTACCCCGTCTATCAGCCGGCGCGCATCCGTTACGAACAAATCGTCCCCCACAATCTCTAATTTCTGGCCGACCACGTGAATTTTATCGGAAAGTATTTTGGTCATCAGTTTCCAGCCTTCTAAATCTGTCTCGGCTAAACCATCCTCGATTAAAACCAATTTAAAATCGCTAATCCATTTCTCGTATAAATCAATAAGCTCAAGCGACGAAAAAGTTTTGCCCTCAAGCTCGAGTTTATAATTAAAGTTGTCATTAACATTTTGTACAAAACTATTTGCCGCGGCGTCAATGCCTAATCCGTAATCCTCACCCAACTTAAATCCAAGTTTGCCCGCGGCCTCAATAATTAAAACAAAAGGCTCCGTATTGCTTTTTAATTTTGGCGCCTCCCCGCCTTCATCACCCACGCCGCTATACATATGGCGCGACTTCAATAGCTCGGCAATGATGTGGTGTGTTTCGGCGCCCATGCGCACGGCCTCGCTAAAATTTTTGACTTGCGGTATGAAAAGATATTCCTGAATGGCTAAGCCGTTAAAAGCATGAAGACCGCCGTTTATAAGATTAAACATTGGCCGCGGCATTGAATATTTCTTTACGCCGCCAAGCCTGGCCAAATACTCATAAAGCGGTAGGTTGGCCATGACCGCCCCGGCCCGGGCGCAGGCCATAGATACGCCAATTAAGCTATTGCCGCCAAGCCTGGCCTTATTTTCCGTGCCGTCTAATTTTATTAAAATCTCATCTATTTTTTTTTGATCGGTAACCTCAACGCCATTTAAGGCTGTATTAATTTCTGTATTTACATTCTGGCAAGCCAGGGAAACTCCCTTACCAAAATAGCTTTTTTCATTATCCCGGAGTTCCACTGCCTCCTTTGTGCCGGTTGACGCGCCGGACGGCACCGAAGCCGTGCCTATGGCCCCAAAAGCTGTTTGCACGGCCACCTCCAGAGTCGGCACGCCTCGCGAGTCAAGAATCTGCCGAGCCATAACTTTTTTAATTTTTTCTTTCTTATTAAACATTATTTCGGATTTCGTGCTTGGTGCTTCAAATTTTAACGCACTAATGCGCTGATTCCCGGCATTTCTTCGCCACCCAGGTAAGAAAGCATAGCGCCGCCGCCGGTGCTTACAAAGTCAATGTAATCCTGCATTTGAGTCTGGTTTAAGGCTTGCAGAGTTTCACCGCCGCCGACCAAAGCGTAGGCCTTGCCTTTTGCCCGCGAAGCAATAAGCCGGGCCAAAGCGAGAGTGCCATGCGCAAAAAACTGGTTTTCGAAGACGCCGAGCGGCCCGTTCCAAATTATGGTGCTGGCCTTTTTAATTATTTCCGAATAATCAAAGATGGTTTCCGGCCCGATGTCGACAATTTTCTCGCCGGGTTCAACGCTATCTATAAGCTTGAGTATGCCACTGCCTTCCATATTTCGGCTAACTATAACGTCCCGTGGCAGTATAATTTTATCCTTGTGGTTGCGCATAATTTCCGCAGCCATCTGATAGCCCCCTTCTTCCACAAACGAACCGCCTATTTGATAATTTTTTACGAGCAGAAACAAATTGGCCATCGCTCCGCCAACAATGACATAATCGCTTCTCGGAATAAGAACATTCAGCATTTTGGCTTTGTCCGTAATTTTTGCCCCGCCAATAACAAGCACCAAAGGTTTTTTCGCCGAATTAACGACAAATTCCAAATTTTTTATTTCATCCATCAAGCGAAATCCGGCATAGTTTTTTAAATATAGGGGGAGCATCGCCACTGAAACTGAAGAATGATGGTCCACGCTGAAAGCCTCATTAACGTAAATGTCGGCCAAGGAAGCGATGCCCTTGGCAAAATTTTTATCAAGTTTTTCTTCTTCCGGGTAAAAGCGTATATTTTCAAAAACTACGATGTCGCCCGGTTTCATATTCTTTTCTATTGCCTCTCGCTTCAGTGTTCGTATATCGCCCCCGGCAAAGTAAACGTAAGGCACCGGGTATGAAGGAAATTTTATGTCACTACCGGCCAGTGAAATAAATTTCCGCCCCAGAAGTCCGGCCAGGCTTTCAGCGGCGATTTTTAACGACAGTTCGGCGTTCGCCCTGCCATCCGGCCGGCCGCGATGGGCAACTATTAAAATTCGCGAATTTAATTCGAGCAAATACTTGATGCTTGGCAATGAATCAATAATGCGGGTAACGTCACAGGTTTTTCCTTGCTCGCATTCGATATTGTAGTCAACGCGCAATAAAACCGTCTTACCCCGCTCTTTAAATTCACCGACACTTTTTAATTTACCCAAAAAATTCCGCATCTCATATACTTATTTTCTTAATGATTGCCCAATTTTAATTACCTCTTCAATCAAACGGTGAGAATAACCCCATTCGTTGTCATACCAGGCCAAAACATTAACCAAGTCGCCGCCGACAACCTTGGTAAAAGGCAAATCGACAATGGCCGAAGCCGTGGAGCCCTTTATATCAGAAGAAACTATCGGGTCAACGTTGACCTCAAGGATACCCTTATAAAAAGGCTGCTTGGCCGCATCGATAAAAGCCTGGTTGACCTCTTCCTTGGTTACCGGTTTTTTAAGCAAAGCGGTAATATTGGAAATCGAACCGACCGGCGTTGGCACGCGAAAAGCTATGCCGTCAAAAACACCTTCCAGTTCGGGAATAGCTTCGGTTGTCGAAATTGCCGCACCGGTCGTGGTGGGCACTATGTTTTGCCCGGCCGACCTGCCTCTCCGCAAATCATCGGAATGTTCGGCCGGCGGGGCCGCATCAACCAAGGCCTGTTCAGCCGTTATGGAGTGCACCGTGCTCATAAAAGCCTTTTGCACGCCAAAAACGGTATGAAGCACATGAATGACCGGAGAAATGCAATTAGTCGTGCATGACGCATTGCTTATGACGTCCTCGCCTTTATAGTTGTCATAATTAACGCCGAGAATAAAAGTTTTTATGCCGCCGCCCTTGGCCGGAGCAGAAAGAATTACTCGCTTGGCTCCGGCCTCAATATGGGCTTTAGCCGCGCCGTCCTTTACGAACCGGCCCGTGGATTCAATGACCACATCAATGTTTAAGTCTTTCCAGGGTAATAAGCCTGGGTCTTTTTCAGAAAGTACCATTATTTTTTTGCCGTCCACAATAATATTATGTTCATCATGCGAAACCTCGCGGTCGAGTCGGCCGTAATTTGTATCGTATTTTACAAGGGCAGCCAAAGCCTCGGGCGTGGCCAAATCATTCACTGCCACAAATTCCAATTCTTCGGAATGGAATCCTGCCTTAAAAGCCGTGCGGCCGATGCGGCCGAAGCCATTTATGGCTACGCGAATTTTATTATTATTTTCGTTCATAACAAATGCTATTATTTATTTCTAAATTAAAAAATTTGCCGTCTACCACATGATCAACTAAACACCATGCTTAATACCTAATACTAAATACTTAATACTCGTTTGCCTTACCGGCGGTATGGAATTCCTCAAGCTTGAACTCGCAAACCTTTTGCACCGCATCAACGGCCGGCTTTAAAATTTTCCTCGGGTCTATTTCGTTTTCGTCTTTTACCGCTTCTCGTACCGCCTGGCTAAAGGCCATCCTCAATTCGGTGTCTATATTTATAACGCAAATACCGGCGGCTATGGCCGCATCTATTTGGTCGGCCGGAATTCCCGAAGCCCCGTGCAAAATAAGCGGAATATCGAGGCGTTCTTTAATTTTTTTTATACGTTCTATATCAATCTTTGGCTTAATATTTTCCCTGAACTTGATGATACCGTGCAATGTGCCCACGGCAATGGCCAAGGTGTCAACCTTGGTTCGCCTGACAAATTCTTCAGCCTCGGCCGGATCGGTGTACAAAGCCTCGGCCTCGCTCACCGAAACCCAATCCTCATTGCCCCGAAGCCTGCCGAGCTCGGCCTGAACCCAAACGCCTTTTGAATGTGCGTATTCAACAACCTTGCGGGTAACGACGATATTTTCTTCAAACGGCAAGTGCGAAGCATCAATCATTACTGAAGAAAAACCGGCATCAACCGCCCTGGCAATCTCCTCCGGGTCTTTATCGTGATCTAAATGCAAAGCAACCGGCACAGTTACCGAGGGGTCGCGAGCCACAGAGGCAACTATGCTGTAAATATTATTCAAACCGGCGTATTTTACGGTATTGGCCGCGGCCTCAACAATCACCGGCGCATTTTTCGCAACTGCGGCCCGTATTATGCCAAGAGTAATCTCCAGGTTATGGGAATTAAAGGCCGGAATTGCAAATCGGCCCGACAAATTGTTTTTGAAAAGATCCTTATAATGTACCAACATTTATGGTTGTTTTAACCGGCGCTTGCCGCGGCCGTAGCCCCGGCCGCATCTTTATTTTGAAAATCCAAATCATTTTTTAATAAATTAGGCAGATATTCGGGGTTGGCATGCAGCCTCTGTTCTAGGGCATTTTTTTGAAGCAAGCCGGCCTGCGGACCTGTTTTTTGCACAACCGAATTGGCGTTAACACTGCCCCAGCGCAAAGCCTCGCTTACCGGCAAATCATAATGCAGGGCGGCGATAAAAGCCGTGGCAAAAGCATCGCCGGCTCCGGTTGTTTCTACTCGTTCCTGGTTGAATTCGGGAATATGCAGGTATTCATGACCATCATAACAATAGGCGCCTTCGCGCGCGTCGGTAATTACGGAAATGGCCGAGCCCATTTCCCGCATACCGGAAAGCAAATTTTTAATATTTTTGTCTTTGGCGCCCAGGATATGCTGGGCCTCCTCAACATTTACGAATGAAACTTCGGAGGCTTTAAGCACTTCGGACATTAGGGCCTCATCGCCCCTAAGCTGATATGTGCCGGGATTGTAAGCCAGTTTTACCCCGCTTTTCTTAACGTATTGTAGAACCTCTTTAAACATGGGCTCGAAACCGGGCCCGGTTGAAGTTAGGTAAGCCCATCGCGCCTTTGCCAAATCGGGCAATTTATACTTATGGTGAACATGATAAACAAAAATGGTGCGCTCGCCTTTAAAAGACATAACGAACGAGATGTTGGTCTCGTCATCATCCTTTAGAATGATGTAACGGCTGTCCACCCCGTCCGCTTCCATCTGGGCTTTTATCCTTCGGCCCGCTTCATCATTGCCTAAAACCACGTAAAAAGCCGTTTTTAAGCCTAAACGAGAAGAACCTACGGCATTATTGGCGGCATTTCCGGCAACCAGACTTACGAATTTATCAACCGGCAGTTTGTCGCCGTAATTTATACAAATTTGGCAGATATTGGCGTCAACTTTGCAGTTAACGTTGGCATCGTGAATAAAAAAGAAATCGTCAATGGTCGCGTCGCCAATGCTGATTAAATCAAATTCCGTATCACTCATTATACTTGGTTTATTTTTATGTCCTAATCTATGAAAATCTGTTTTTAGTATAACATATTTACTCGCCGTTTTCCAAATAGAAATTGAAGAGAGCACCCGCGCGCGGCGGGTGCCCTTTCAATGTAACGGCCGATTCGTTCGGCTAGACGTGGGACTCGGGCTCGCCGCCCTCACCCACTCCCACTCCTGCGGATACGAGAGGCTGAAGGCCTGCCTC
>MFES01000027.1:11812-32654 GCA_001779955.1 Candidatus Doudnabacteria bacterium RIFCSPHIGHO2_02_FULL_46_11
CGCCGCCGACTGCTTCTTCGCTCGGCTCGGCCGGCGGCTGATTCTGCGCCGCACGCAGCTCATTGACCATGTCAATGGCCGCGAATAACTCGACGTTCAACACGTCGATCCGAGAGAGGAGGTGCCTCTTGTCAGCCTCGAGTCGGTCGACTTGGACCTGCATGCCCCGCAGCTCGGCATTGAGTCTGTTCATGTACTCCGCCGCGCTCTGTAGACCTGTGCGCCGCTCGTCTTCCCCCTGGCGGAGTTCGCTTGCACGCGATTCGACGAGTACGAAGCTTCCATCATTGTCCACGATGACGTCGTCGCGGCACAACTGCGGCACACGCACGCTCATGCCGCCACAGACATCGTAGCCGAACTCCAGGACCAGTGGGTCACCGGAGTGCTCGTCCATGTTGATAACCGATGGCTCGCTCGTGCTAGTCGAAAGCTGCAGCCGTCCATCTCGCAGCACAGCGATTCGATCGGTAAGCCGAGCGAAGTGGATCACCGCCACGGAAAAATCTTCCGTGTGGGTCTGGAGAAACAGGTCTTCCTGCGTCATACGTACTCCCGTGTTGAGTGTGTGTGTGATACAGCGGTGAGTACAAGTACAGCGGTGAAACAAAAACAATGATCTATACAATCACTACAATCTTTATTAACCTCCTGCAAATTATAAAAAAATTATACTCTCTTTTAACGTTCCTGTCAAGGCAAAAACCCTTATTTTTACGGCAAAATTGAAATAATTTACTTTTCACAAATAACAAAAAACCCCCGCCTTTACGGGGATTTTTCAAAATTTTAAACTTATTTATTTTCTGCCTATGACCACCGAATGGTCTAACACGTTAAGGCTCCCATCAACATCGCGCACCACCGCCTCGGCTCCGATCAACGAATCATGAAGTACGGCGCCGTCAATTATGCTTCCTTGGCCGATAATTGAATTGGAAATTTTTGAGCCCGTGATGTTGCAGCCGGATTCTATCGTTACATTAGGGCCTATTTCGACGTTTTCCAATATTGCATCTTCAGCTACCATGACCGGATCCGTAACTTTTACGTTTATCGAGTTGCCGTTCGGTTTTTTAGCCAGGCCTGAATTTAAAAGATGGAGGTTGGTCTTTAAAAGTTCCTCGACATTGCCACAATCAAGCCAAGCGTCCACTTCTTCAATTTTAATTTTTGCGCCGCCATCCACCATATACTGCAAAGCGTCAGTCAAAAAGTATTCACCGCGCGGTCCGGGCTCCTGATTCAAGACATAATCAATGGCGGCAAACAAAGACGCAGAATCGCGCAAATACTGCATGCCTATATTTACTAAATTAGATTTGGGATCTTCCGGTTTCTCCATGATTTTATGCATCAAGCCCTGCTCATTATGCTCAATGACCCCGTAAATTTGAGGATTTTCTACGGCCTTGGCCCAGATGATTCCGTCAATATCATCGGATAATCTTTTTATGACCGACAAATCAGCTTCAAAAAGCGTGTCGGCAAAAATAATCAAGACATCTTCATCGATGTGATCCCGGGCCTGTGCCACGGCATGGGCAGTGCCCTTGAGCTCGTCTTGCTTTATAGTCTTAAATTTCAGATTAGGGTAGGACTTACGCACGTATTCTTCAATCTGGTCATGTAAATGGCCGACGATAAAATAGACCTCTGTTACATTGAGAGGAATGATTTTATCTAAAATGTGTCCGAGCACTTCTTTTCCGGCCACTCTGATAAGAGGCTTGGGAGTGGCATGCGTGTGGGGGCGCAGACGCGTGCCTTTGCCGGCTAAAGGGATGATGACTTTCATCCTGTATAGTTACCTCGATAATCTTGGGATTTTGTGTTCGACCCAAGGTTAATAAGGTTTTTAATATATTCTTTCTTTATTCCTGTATTGCTTTATTTAACCCAAGATTGATTGGAGAATCCCCCGTAGTGTCCGCCCAGGGCGGACACTACGGGACAGGCAATCGAGGAAGTTATACAGGATTCATGCGTAGGTATTATTCTAGAATATATATGCCGCTTAGTCAACCGTCCAGTCATTACTTTTTACGCTTTATTACTTGCTCGGCGGCCCGTACTATATCAGGGGCTAAAAGATGATATTTTTCAAGCAACTGCCGTGGCTCGCCGGACTCGCCAAAATGGTCTGAAACGCCCATTATTTCCATCGGTACCGGCATGTTAGCACCCAATACCTCGGCCACGGCGCCGCCAAGACCTCCGTGTATTTGATGTTCTTCAATTGTAACTACAGCGCCGGTCTCGCGCGCCGCGGCAATGATTGTTTCTTTATCAATCGGCTTAATTGTATGACAGTTTATCACGCGGGCGTTGATACCTTTTTTGGAAAGCTCTTCCGCGGCTAAAAGCCCCTCATAAACCAACTGTCCGCAACCAATAATGGAAACGTCCGTACCATCTTTTAAAATAACGGCTTTGCCTATTTCAAATGGAGTATCAATAGTTGTAAAGACCGGAGTTTCAGCTCGGCCCAAACGAAAATAAACCGGGCCCTGATGTTTTGCCGCGGCAAGTGTAACTTTTTTGGCCTCAATCGCGTCGCAGGGAACAATTACCGTTAAGTTAGGCAGAACGCGCGCTATGGCAATATCCTCCAAGGCCTGGTGAGTTGCGCCATCCGGGCCGACCGAAAGCCCGGCATGAGAGCCGGCTACTTTCACATTGGCCTCACTGTAGCAAACCGAAACGCGAAGCTGGTCCCAATTACGGCCCGGCGAAAAAGTTGCATAACTAGAGACAAACGGAATTTTGCCGGAAAGGGCAAGCCCGGTTGCAACGCCCATCATATTCTGCTCAGCCACACCCAGCTCAAAAAATCGTTCCGGATATTTTTCGCCAAAGGCTTTAGCGCGGGTTGATTCAGCCAAGTCCGCAGAAAGTACTACCACATTGGGGTTACTTTGGCCCAATTCAACCAAACCTTCCCCGTAACCGTTACGGGTAGGCACTTGCTCTATATCTTTTTGAAATAATTTCGAACTTAGGTTCATGGTTTTATTGTTTTATCTGGGTTGCCAGGTGTAATTTCCTTATCCCCTTCCCAAAAACTTAAAATCAATTCTTTTTTACGGTTATACGCATATGACACGCTAAGCAAAATAACGCCGAGCGTGATAAAAGAAATGGTTTTGTAAACGGTATCCAAGGTTTGCACATCATACAAAAAAACCTTTATTATTCCAAGCCCCAAAACAATTATGCCCACTTTGCGAAGAGTAAAATCGCGCAAAATGTTGCTTAAAAATAGTAAAAACACGGCATAAATAACCCACCACAAGCTTAAAGATAAATTGCGTACATTAATTGCCGCTATGCCGTCAAAATAACGGTACAACTCCACAGAAACAGCAAAACCCAACAAAACTGAATAAGAAATCCTTAACATTTCTGGAAGCCCATGCTCAAAATCGTCTGCACTCTCATCATTACGATAAAGCCAGGTTAAGAACACCAGAGCTAGCACGCCTGCGGCCAAAAGACCAAAATTAACATTAAAGAAAATGGGACTATTGGCTTTATACTGAGCGAAAATTGAAAAAATAATTCCTAAATGCAACATAGCCAAGCTCCAAATGCGCATTTCTTTCCGCCCGAATAAAAAGGCCACTGAAGCCAAACTAGTGCCGACTAATATCAGGACAATATTCTGGACGTTGCCGTCAAAAAACCACAGCAACGCAGCCAACAAATAAGCACTCGTTAAAAAAGAGGTGATATTATTGACTTTACGTTCGTCGAGCTGTACGACATACTGATAAACGACAAAAGCAATTGCACTCATTATCAAACTTACAACCCATAGCCAATCATGATGCGTAGATTGAAGCAAATCATAAATTACCAAGAAAAAGTAAGTACCGGAAATTCCAAAGAAAATAGCCGCCAAGTTCACACTTCTTTTATCTGTAACCGAGGTGCTAAGTGCCTGACGATACAACAAGGATGTGCCCAAAAGTTGAATGGTAAAAACCATTAACAAAAAAACTAAGGAGATAACAAATGTATCACCGGGATTATTAACCAAACCGTAGATAATGGCCGTACCTAGAAGGGATAAATACAGTAAGCTTGCCCAATATTTTTTAAGTAATGTTGCAAACAAGACTATATTTAAAATAACCAAGTATACATAAACTGCCCGAACCCCCATAGTTTCACTTGTAAACATGACTGGAGCCAAGTATCCACCGATAATTGAAAGCACGGCAATTATAACTGACTCATAGCGGTGCGATAACCAAATACCAACACCTGCTATCACTACTGCGACAATAAAAGCGATCGGATAACTAACCAGACCATAAAACTCGTAGGCGGCAAAAACAGTAAAATATAAAATTGCCAAACCTCCGCCGCTTAGAGCTTGTGAATATTTTTCGTACTTTTTATGCCAAAGTTCTCCTAAAACCAGGAATAAGACACCCACAACTAAACCAATTATTATCCTGCCCCAAATACTGACCCATCCTTGGTCAATGGCGTACTTCAAGAAAAAACCAACGCCTAAGGTAACGGCCAATACGCCAATTGCTGTCAACCAATTAATTGCGTGGCCAGTTTGCTTACTGTGCTCTAAGGCTGGAGAAGGCGTTATAGGTACGCTGGGTATAGGAGGAGTAGGCACCAAAACTGATGGCTCAATTGACGGTTGAGAGCTAAAGGCTGAAGGCTTCGAAATTTTGCCTTCTAGCTTAGTTAAACGCCGGCTAATATTCAATAGCCAGAAAAAGAAGAAGACGATTGAAACGACCCATATAAATGTAAATGACATAAATTTTAGTTAATTATTCGTGTTCACTTTCAATTTTACCTTCTAGGGTTCGTATTTGTTTTAAAGCTTCATTGGCCTGATCGACATTTGGCGGTGTGCCGTGCCAATGATAATCTTTTTCCATAAAATTGACGCCCTTGCCCGGAATGGTATGGGCAATAATGACTGTCGGTTTTTCATAAATTGCATCTGCTTCGGCACAAGCATCAATGATTTGTTCAATATTGTGTCCATCAATTTCTAAAACATGCCAGTTAAAAGCTTTGTATTTATCGGCAAAAGGCTCAAGGGGCATTATATTTTCAGTGTAACCCTCGATTTGGATATTATTCCGATCAACAATCGAAGTAACATTTGAAAGTTTCATTTTTCCGGCAAACATTATCGCTTCCCAGGTTTGGCCTTCATCGTGCTCACCATCAGACATTAAACAAAAAATTCTGCGCCTTTTTTTATCAATTCTATCAGCCAGGGCCGCGCCAATAGCCTGTGATAAACCCTGCCCCAAGGGCCCGCTTGAATTTTCAACGCCCGGCACAACCAAATTATGCGGATGACCGTGCAGACGAGTACCAAGTTTTCGCAAGGTTTTTAATTCTTCTTTTGGGAAATAGCCAGCATGGGCTAGTGTTGCATAAAGCACCGGGCAAATATGTCCGTTTGATAGCATTACTTTATCGCGATCTTCCCATTTAGGGTTTTGTGGATCGTGTTTCAAAATATTGAAATAAAGACTGGCAAAAATATCAGTCATGCCCAAAGGCCCGGCCGAATGCCCGCTTTTAGCTTCCAAAAGCATCTCAATAATGCTTTGGCGAATTTCACTGGCTATGATCTTTATTTCGAGCTCTGATTTTTGCTTCATCATTCTAACTTGGTGGTACTTTCAACATAATAAGTGTCCATTGACCCATCCATAATACACTGTTGTTCGTAACGATCACTGCCAATGTAATTATGATAATCGAGTGAGGTGTCTATCTTAGTCCGCAGTATTGTCTCCCTAGTAACACAATCCTTAACATACCTGTAAAAAAATTGTGGAGATTCGACGGGTATACTACTGTAAAAATCTGGGTTAGGATAATAAGCATAATTATCCGGCATTAAATGTACGTAACCTTCACTATCAAGGTATTGGACAGTTGGGTGGGCAAGATAGTGTATTAAATTTTTGTAAGCGCTGTCATCAGGATAATTAGCGCGTATCTCCATGGAACGTATAAAATAATTTTGATCTTCGAGGTTAATACATTCAAGAATGTCCTTTTCTTCCATGGGTTCTATTTGACAAGGCTGCGAATCTTCAACCAATGCTTCTAAATTTTCCCCTTTTGGTTTTTCTTTTTCAATAATGTTTTGCGTACTGGTCCACAATAAAAAACCAGCCGTGGCGATCAACACTAATATAAGTAGGACTACTATATGCGCAAAACCTTTATTATCCTGAACTTGTCGAAGGGTTTGATTTTTCATTATTAGACTAGCTTTCTTCATCATATTTATTTTGTCCCAAGTTCTGATTTAGGTTTCATTATATTTCCCACGTCGATACCAAATAAAATATCCAGGCGAACCCCAAAAAAATAAAGACAAGTATTATATAGCCGCCAACCATAATAATCTGACCTACTCTTCCTTCGTCAGATCTATACCTTTTCATCAAATAAACTCCTACAAAAAACAAGATCAGACCCACAAAAAACAACACTATATCCAAATAAGGCATCTGAGGAGTAGATACAAAAGGTCCTTGTCCAAAAAAGGAACCTAGACATAAGGCAAGGATCACTAAAATACCAACTGAGATTAATAACAAACCGATTATATATTTAGCATTATACGACATTTTAAAACCTTCTATATTTATTTTTTTCTCTCACATTTGTTTATCGACTATGTATCGTACTTATTAGAGCCTTGCGTACCCGGAGTAAAAAGTAAATAGAGACCGAAAAAAATATTGGCGATTGGCACTAACAACCAAAGGCCTTTATACCCATTTAGGTTCATGTCGTGCAAGCGCCTAACAGAAAATAAAATGTACAGAATAAGTGCTAGGATAAAAAGTAAGAAAAGAAAAACGCCAATAACCCACAAAAATATCTCCATATCATTCGCTATGCGCCGGCCGCCAAATGCAGTACCTATCCCAAGTATAAACAGGTAAATCGTAAATAGAAGGAGTAAAGAAAATGCTGACAATAAAAATGCAGCGCTAAAGAAATATTTCTTTCTGGTTGCTCTTCCTTTGATACTGAATAATTTTGATATAGTCATAAATGAAGGTGGTATTATACCTTAATTCCTACCCAAGTTCTTGTTTTATTTCTAAATAATTTTGCGTAGGAATGCCTAACTTAAATATAGCAGATCCGACGACTAAATGGTCAGCCCCGGCGGCAACAAGGCCTTTGACCCTAGATTTATCAATGCCGCCGTCTACGCTAATCGTCCCGTAAAAATTGCGCGAGCGCAGGTATTTGACTCGTTCTTCTCCGTTTGGCTCGTATTTCCCCCCATAAAAGCCGGGATGAACGGTCATTATATGTATATAATCAAAATAATTTATAAACGGAATTATGTCTTCAATGGGCGTATCGGGATTCACGGCCAACTGCGGCTTCATTCCCCTATTCTTAATTTCCGAGGCGATAGCAACAATTTCCTCGCTCGAAGCCAGAGCTTCAAAATGAAACGCAACTATTTCAAAACCCGCTCTCTGCAAATCCTCCAGATAAACTTTGGGGCTTACGCACATCAGATGGCCGGCGAAAATGTATTTAATCGGCAAGGCCGGCACATTGGCCGGCATAATGGTCCAATTCGGCACAAACTTGTTATCGGCAAAATCAACATGAATCATAGAAACATCCGGGAATGTCTCTATCTGACCAAGTTTTTTAGTAAAATCTTCAATTTCTGAAGTTAATATTGATGGAACTATAATCGGCATATCTCACTAACGCTCAAATTTCGAAATCTTAATTTTTAATTTCTAAATTGGGATTTGAGACATTGGACATTTATTAGTAATTAGTTATTAGAAATTAGTAATTCTTAGAGTGCTCTTCTATGGCTTTTATTTTTTCCAGTCTCCTCATATATCGCTCATCTTGCCCTGGCTTGGCATTCAGCCAGGCTTGGACTATTTTTTCCGCTTCTTTTTGACTAACGTAATCGCTTGGCAAACACAAAACATTAATATGATCGTCCCTGCGGCCGGCGCGGGCGACTTCTTCATTCCAGGCTACGGCCGCACGAACACCGGCAATTTTATTAGCGACTACGCAAACCCCTTGGCCTGAACGGCATAACAGAAGCCCAAGCGAATCTTTTTCATTAGCTACGGCTTGGGCTACCGAAAAAGCAAAATCGGGATAATCGTCAATAGGATCTGTTGTAGCCGGACCCAAATCAACAATTTCGTGATTTTCCGAACTTAAAATATTCTCAAGATGTTCCTTGAGTTTAAAGCCTCCGTGATCGGCTGCGAGATAAATATTCATAATTTTACAATTTTCAATTTAAAATTTTCAAACAATGGTTCAATTTTTAAATTAATAAACATTTAGTAATTGTTTAGAAATTGAAAATTAGAAATTGCCCTTCCGAGGGCAATAAATTCTTCCCCATTAAGGCTTGCCGCGCCCACTAAATATCCGTCTACGCCCGGGAAATTAGTAACATCCCGGGAATTAACACTCCCTCCGTAAAGGATGCTGTATTCAGAAATATGCTCCTCGGAAATAAGTTCCTTTAAAAAATCTGCCATTTCTTTTACATGCTTGCCCGTAGGAACACGGCCCGAGCCGGACGAACTTATGGCCCAAGTCGGCTCATAGGTTAAAAGCAACGCGCCAAATGATTTTCCATGCAAGTAAGCCTGAAATTGCTTGCGCAAGACTGATTTAATCGTTGCGTCAGAATCATCCGGTTTTAAGCCCGAACCTAAACAAACAACAGGAATTATGCCTGTTTCAAGACATCGATCAATTTTTTTTGAAATATCTTCTTCGGTTTCATGAGCGAAATTTCTTCTTTCCGAGTGGCCGACAATGCAATGACTGACGCTTAAATTTTTAAGCTGATTAGCCGAAACCTGTCCGGTATACGCGCCCGGTTCAAAAGCGGACACATCCTGCGCGCCCAAATGAATTTTGTCTGTTGCTTCCTTAACCGCATTTAGGTAAGGAAAAGGCGGACACAGAACAATTTCCAAATTTTCTACACCCAAAAGGCCCTGCTCAACGCTATGCGCAAGCTGTGCAGCTTCATCCGCGCTATCAGGATGCATTTTCCAATTAGCAATTAGATATTTCATATCAGTATAACGTATGCCGTATCAAGTATTACGCGGAATACTTAATACTAAATTCTTGATACTAGCTGCGTAGCAGCTTCGCTGCTTCTTCCGGCACGACCGGATTAACATAAATTTCCGTGCCTAGCTCAAACCCGGCCCAAACATTTACCCGAGGCAGTACTTCCAAATGCCAGTGATAACTGTCAGGGTCGCAAAAAGCTGGTTTTGGCGTGCAAAGCGGGATGGTGTGAATATAAAAGTTGTATGAAGGATTATTTAATTTCTTATAAATTTTTCCAAGCGTAATTTTTAGGACCTCGGCCAGGCTCTTTTGTTCTGCCGCGGAAATTGAGGTAAAAGAAGCCTTGTGGTGCTTTGGAATTATACGGAGTTGAAATGGGACGCGTGAGGCAAAAAGGGCAAAGACTAGAAAATCTTTATGGTCTAAAACTACGCGGCTGCCGTCTTTCATTTCGCGGTCGATCATTTCACAATAAACGCATTTATCGTGAGCGCGGTAGTACCCGGCTGCGCCGCTCATCTCGTCCTGCAGATGATTGGGAATAAAAGGCAAAGTAAAAAGCTGGAAATGGGGATGCATAACCGTAGCCCCGGAAAGCTTGCCGTGATTTTGAATGATGTGAATATAACGAACCTCGGCGTGGTCTTGCAGATCATTCATGCGGGCCAGCCAGGTTTTTACGGCCAATTCGATATCAGAAAGATCCTGCATGGCTAGCGGTTTGTTATGTTGGGCCATAATAATAACTTCATGGTCGCCCACGCCCGGCCGGGTGACAAAAAAGTCATCACCGCCGCGTTCAAGGGGCTTGGCCAATTTATGCGAAAGGGTCTCGAATTTATTTGGAATAACCCTAACGCGCCATTTTTTATTGCTAGGCAAAGCAAAAATAGTTTGCGGGTTGAGATTGTCGTTAGCCGGGCAAAACACGCAAGCGTCATCGGTTTCGGGCAGGTCCGCCGGCATAGCCGGCTCGGTATTTAAAGCCTCGGGCCGAAGAGCACGTTTAGGTGCGATTAAAACCCAGTGCTTGGTGATGTTGTCTTGTCTAAATTGTGACATAAATTAAATTCAAAAATCAAAGGTCAAAAATCAAAATTTCAGACCAAAAATATAAACTTCCGGAATTTTATTAATTTTAACTTGTAGTTTTGCCTTTTGCATTTTGAGTTTTGATTTTCCTAAGGTATTGTTCGAGCAAAGCTTGCGCGGCTAAAGAATCGAGCGGTATGTTTTTAT
Organism: Candidatus Doudnabacteria bacterium RIFCSPHIGHO2_02_FULL_46_11; assembly: GCA_001779955.1. Classification (GTDB taxonomy): domain Bacteria; phylum Patescibacteriota; class Doudnabacteria; order UBA920; family 2-02-FULL-46-11; genus 2-02-FULL-46-11. The sequence goes on from MFES01000027.1 coordinate 22,169, forward strand.
CTTTTTCAAAATTGCGCAATACTTGTTTGGTTGTTAAACGTTCATCAAAATAATCAACGATCTTGCCTGTTTCAGTCGATATTGTTTCGCCGATACTTTTAACCCACTGCGCCTGGCTGCCAATTTCTCCGGACATAGTCAATGGCAAACCGACAACTATTTTTTCGATATCGTACTGGTTACAGATTTCATTTATAACGCGCAACAGCTCATGCTGGTCGGCGGTTTCAGGTAAGGCCTGAGAAATAATTTTTTCTTCGTCGGTTATGGCGAAGCCGGTTCTTTGTTCACCGACATCAAGTGCCAATATTCTTCCCATATGTCCAATATGCTCCTTGCCTGCCTGGTAGCAGTCAGAGGCAAGCAGAAAATGTAGTTTAGGAATTAGAAATTAGTTATTAGAAATTAATCTAATCTTCCCTTTCTCCCAAAGTTATATTTATTTTTATTTCCTCACCGTCCCTATAAATTAGAAGTTCTACAGTTTGTCCGGGATTCAAATTACGCAGGGCTGCGGCTAAGCTGTGGTTCAAATTGACTTCCTCGCCGGCCACCTTGAGTATAACATCACCTTCGCGCAAACCGGCCTGGTTGGCCGGGCTGCCCGGCACAACGGCCGGCTCATCGGGACTGCTTGCGGCAATTAAGGCCCCTTGTTTAACGGTCAAATTTCTTTCGAGCCTCAAGCCCTCGCTAATCATTATGTAATGTACGCCAATATAAGGCTTAACAATGGTTTTTCTCTCGGTGTAAACTTCAATATCTTTCTTTAAATCATTGGAAGGTATGGCAAAGCCCAACAACTGCCCCTCTAAAGAAATGGCGGTATTGATACCCAAGACCCGGCCGGAAAGATCCAAAAGCGGACCACCGGAATTGCCCGGATTAATGGCGGCATCGGTCTGGATGGCGCCGTCAATTTGCGATGGTCCCGATGTTTCGCCACTAGCCACAATCGAGCGATTAATGCCCGATACCACACCGGTTGTTACGGTGTTACTGAACTGCCCCAAGGCGTTGCCTATGGCGATAACTTTTTGACCTACTTTGATGTCGTCCGAGTTGCCCAACTCAAGCACCGGAAAATTATTGCCTTCAACCTTTAAAAGAGCGATATCGTTCACCGGATCGCGAGCCACTACTTGGGCCGCATATTCCTTGCCATCATTGGTCAAAACTTTGTAGGAAGCGGTGTTATCGGCAATAACGTGCTTATTGGTGGCCAAGAGCCCGTCAGACCTGACAAAAAATCCGGTGCCGGCGCTGACTTTCTGTTCTTCTTCAGAATCTTGGGTCGGGCGGGGAGTCAGCGAAAAAGGGAAGAAAAAGAAAAAATCATCTAAATCCCCGGGCTGGCGGAGCGAAGCCACTTTTTTTGTGCCAACCACGGAAACAATAGCTGGCTCGGTTCTTTCAACAACATTTATCACGGCGGATTCTTCGTCGACAACGGTGCGCTCAATATTATTTAAAATGCCGCCGTCTTGCGCGGAAAAATCAGACATTAAACTTACAGCAAAAATGCCTCCTAAGACACCGGCGATAAAGGCCGCGAATATTGTCGAACGCGTTTTTATATTCTCTTTTGCCGATTGAACTGCAGGTACGGATTGTAAATATTCTACTTGAGTTTTTTTATCTGTTTCTTCGTCTTCAAACATATCCCGTATATTTACCCCGATAAATCTTTAAATATTGTGTCAAAGCCCTGACTTTTTTGTTTAATAGTTAGACATTAAAATAAGCAATATATTATCTATTCTGCGATTCAAGATTTAGTTGATACCTTATTAAAACTCTTTAATTTAGTTACGTAAGCAAAGCTTGCGCCGATCAGTTCTCGCTGCGCTCGCCTTCGGAGCCGCGAGGCGGCGTAATTAAATACTTACTAACTTATTACTACAATACCGAGCAGAATATCGGGGAAGTTATACGGGACATACCCTTATTATGCCATAAAGTTCCATCATTTTACAACTGTATTTTTTATTTTGTTAAAATTTTCAATCCTTCTTTTGTCAAGGCCACAGTATGCTCAAAATGCGCGGCCGCGCCGCCATGAGTGGTGAAAACCGCCCAGCCGTTTTGCTCAAAACTCACTCCCTCTTCGCCTTGGTAAATCATGGGCTCTATGGCTAAAACCTGTCCCGGCTGTAAGCGTTCGCCTCTATCGCGGCTGCGGAAATTTGGTACCGCCGGATCTTCGTGCAGATTCTTTCCGATTCCGTGCCCAACCAGCTCACGCACCACGTGAAAGCCGCCGGCTTCAATGTAAGTCTGAATGAACTCACCTATATCACCGACATAAAGGCTTTCCTTGCTTAAATTTTCTTTCAGATAATCAATTACCAAATCCAAAGAGCGCTGGGCTGCTTCTATGAGTTTTCGGCGCCCTTCGGTTAGCGGCTCAACGCCTACGGTAAAGGCCGTATCCGTAAAATAGCCTTTGTACTTCATGCCGATATCCAAACTGACAACGTCGCCCTCGTGGATTTCGCGCGCCGGATAGGGAAGACCGTGCACGATTTCGGAGTTAATTGAAGTGCAAATCGAACCAGGAAAAGGAGTAGGGATTCCGAAAGCCCGATAGCCCTTAAAAGCCGGCTCGCCGCCGGCTGCCCTGATTTGCTTTTCAGCCATGGCATCTATTTCAGCAGTGGTAGCGCCAGGCTTAACCAAAGCCGCCAACGATTTAAGTATTTCAGCGAGCTGGCGCCCGCCCTCGGCCATTATTTCGATTTCTTCTTGCGTCTTCAAATGCACCATTCTAGATGACTTTATTCTTTTTCAATGCACTAATAATACTTTGATGCACCTTTACTACAGATTGAGCGCCGTTAATTTCAACGACAGGATATTTCCTTGAAAAATATTTAACAATACTGCCTAGTTTGGCGCGCGACCAGGCCAATCTAACCTTAATTTTTTCCGGAGTATCATCATTACGTCCGCGTAAAAGCAATCGCCTCATTCCCTCTTCGTTGGTTAAAGAAATAAAAAAAATCATCGTAATTTTTCGGCCTAACTTTTTTATATTTCTTTCGTGTCCTATCGCTTCTATATACTGCCTGGGAGCGCCATCAACGACAATCGGTTTTTTTATATTTTTTTTAACATCATTTTTAAGTAATTGCATCGCTACCCAGCTTGGCACAAGCTTGCCGCCTTCTATTTTCTCTTTAATCATCCGGCCAAACCCGGTTTTCTTTTTTGCTTCAGCCCTAAGCATCCCGCCCATTTCTGTCAGGTGGAAACCGTATTTTTCAACTAATAATCTTGTTTGCGTTCCTTTACCGGAACCCTGGGGGCCCAAAAAAATAATGAGCGGTAACTCACTACTACTTTTTACTGTTTTTTTACTCATCCCAATAGAAATTTACCTTAAAAGTATTATTAATAATATCCATACCTACCGCCAGAATGCATATAAATTTATGACCAATTTATGAAATTTCTAACGGGACAGGTATAAAAATTATAACAAAATAAGCTAAAAATGCGAAAGGGCGAGCGGTGGTGTTCCGCTCGCCCTTTTTGCTCGCCATATCGCCGTCATGCACCCAGCAGACTGGTGAGCAGGCGAGCGCCGAGGGTGTCATTTCGGAGATGCTGACCATCCCACAGGCGCTCCCATACCTCGAACTCCCCATCAACCAAAAACTGCCGGCCTTCCCAGCGGAACCGTACGGCTCGCGAGTCTTCTTCGAGGAATACTGGCATCGGTAGGTTCAGAGGCCACCGATCCTGAACCAGTCGGACGATGCGCTGGCCCGTGGTCGAAATCACCATCACGTCCGACATGTTCCTCCGCGCCTAAAGCGCAGTTCGTAGTGAATACATCCCCCTTCATTTCCCATCGTCCAAATTCACAAAATTTGTGAGCTTAGAGGATGCGGGGAACGCGCGCAGCGTTCCCCAGCTCGTTCACCGGCTTGCGAGCCAAATGCGTAACCGCGAGAAGCGGCAGGTGTTGACGGCAACGGAAACCGTATACACCATCGGGTCCGATAGGTACGCGTCGGGAATCTCCTGCCTGTTGATCCAGGGCTTGAGATCCGACCAGCGATATTCGCTGATCCGCTGCAGGCGGTAGTGGTACCCGCCGGCATAGCACCTCTTGCGAGGCAGTCCGACGTGGGCGAGTACAAACATTACTGTATGCATCTGGTCGCGTACGTAGCGGTAACCCTTCTTCATTGTTGCTCCGCGCGTAAAGCGCAAAAGATTGTTCCTCCGTTTAGCCCTATCACCAAAATTTATTTGCTGTTAAATAACCTTAGGTGATACGGGGAGCCGCGGGCAATGCCCGGGCTCCCCCACCGGCCTTAGATTCGACCGGTGTGCTTGTAACGGTAGACCTTGCCGCTTGGTGTGCGAAACACACGAGGACGTTCACGCGCTATCACGTGTACCCAGCGGATCGCAATACACATTGCGAGACCCGCCAAGGCCACCAGAGGCACGAACCATTCGTACTTCCAGTAATCCGCCAAAGCGGCGGATACGGTTGTACCAAGTGACGTCAACGCGAGTACGACAACTGCCAGACGGAACCAGCGCATGAGACCTCCCCTTGACCTGACCGCTCGTGAAAAAGGGACTTCCTCCTGCAGGTTGGCTCTTATTATGTATCATTCTTGTACTTCCGTCAACCAGTTAGAAAACACAAAAAATGCCTTGCCTTGAGGTTGATAAACCGTCACAATCGTTCACGGCCGTGAAAAAGTGTGATAAAACCACTTCGATACTTCTCCTAAACCTTCAAAATCTTTAAAAGCTTAGGAGAAGCCGGGAGCGCAAATCGCGCTCCCGGCAGTACGTCAGTACTCCTCTGCCCACCAGAAGGGAACTTCCGGGTCGAAGTCATCGACGTCGTTGTCGGGCAGGCAGTAGATGCACCCCTCCTCCGGATCGCGAATGACCTCCTTGCAGACGACACACGTCTGCGGGGGGTAAAAAGCGATCTGCACCTCTCGCCGGCGTAAGTCGAGAGTGATGCCCCCTTCACCCACGTGACGACCGTAAACACCATGCTTCCAGTGAACGCGGTCATCGTCACGAATGACGAGGTCACGCCCATCGCGGAAAATGAGGCGCAGCCCTGCCTCGATCGTCTCGACGACCGAAAGCACATTGTCCTCACCGTACCAGGTACGGCGATCGAGAAGAACGGTGACCTCGCCGCCGATGTAGCGATCCCGGATGTACTGCGCTTCCGGGTATTCCCCGGCGGCGGTACGGTGGATCCGGTGAGGCTTGCAGAACAGGATCGTTCCCACGGCACGGAGCGGGTGAACATACCACTCCTCTCCATCTTTGGGGTAATCCCAGTGATCATACCGACCTCTCCGCAGGTCGAGAACGACCTTATACTTCTGCCAGCGGCCTTCGAACTGCAGTTGCCCGCGGAACAGGGTCTCGTGGATCTTGACCCTCAGCTCGTGAGCGACGCGGACATCCTCGGGCAGTGATGATTCCCATGAAGCGTTCATGGCCCTCTCTCCTTGAGTCGTGCGGTTTGACCGCACTCCTCTCAGATGAGAGACCATTTACATCCGAATGCGGTCAGTGATTGCCCAAACGGCACTAAGTTAATCGCATAAAACCCCCTTGCGGTTGTTCCGTACCTGGCGTTCACCGATGTTGGATAATCCACACTATAGCACACCCAAGACCAAACGTCAAGACAACGCTCTACGGTTCTACCATGCAAAATAATAAACAATCATAAGCGTTTTTCATGTATCACAAATGTTCACGGCCGTGAAATGTTGTGATGACTTCATTACATATTTAAATACGTATCGAGATATGTATGGAAGTACGTATCTCAGCTGCGATTGAAAAAAACCAGATACGTCAAGGCAATCGCTAAAAAGCTAGGTCAATAATATGCTCCGACCGGACAATGTTTTTGACCATAAATTATGCACTGGTCGTTCCATCGGTGAAATATTGAGCTTAACAAAACCGCCCGTAAGGGCGGCTTAAAAATTGCGAGGTTTGAGCTAGAATCCGGCTTTGTATTTCTTTTAAAGTTGCTTTTGTGAGTACCCGGCTTCGCCGGTACGAGCAATCAAATTATAGGGGGAGGGAAGGAGTGCGCCGAAGGCGCGCGACATGGGAAACCGAAACGATGGGTTCGGGGCCCCTTCGTTCGGGGGAGCGAAGGCCGTTAGGCTGTAGTGTCCCCCTCACAATCAAAGCCCTTCGTACTCCCTCATCACCAACTGCGCTTCAATCTGCTTCATAGTTTCTACGGCCACAGCGACAACTATCAACAATGAGGTACCGCCAATGGTCAGCACCTGCGTATCAAAAGCGCCCTGCATCAAAAACGGCAGAACGGCAATAATACCAAGAATAATCGCGCCGGCCGTAGTAATGCGATTCAAAATTTTATAAAGATAATCGGCAGTTTGGCGGCCAGGTCGCAAACCCGGTACAAATCCCCCGCCCTTTTGGATGTTTTCCGAAATTTCATCAGGATTAAAGACAACGGCAGTATAGAAATAAGTAAACACCACCACTAACAAGAAATAAAGCGAGGTGTAAAAAGTATTATTTTGGAAAATCCGGTTTATACTGTCAGCAAAATTCGCCAGCCATTCAGTGCGGGCGTTTATAAAGAAATTGGCGACAAGCGGCGGGAACAAAAGAATTGAAATGGCAAAGATAATCGGGATGACGCCGGCCTGTAATAATCGCAGCGGCAAGTGTGTAGATACTCCGCCGTACATTTTATTACCGCGTACGCGCTTGGCGTAGGAAACCGGAATGTTTCTCTGCGCTTCATTGGTAAAGACAATGCCAGAGATAACCACCAGACCGATTACCAGGAAAGCGGCAATTCGGCTCAACTGGCTGGGGTCATAAGTGGCAATAAACTGCTGCACAAACTGCGGGAGAGAGGCGACGATACCGGCAAAAATTATAAGCGATACGCCGTTGCCTAAGCCCCGTTTGGTGATAAGCTCACCCATCCAAACCAAGAGCATGGTGGCGGCGGTAATGGAACCAATGGTTACAATCCACTGGAAAGGAGTAAACGTCGGGAAATTGGTAATACCGCTCTGAACACCGCCGCGCGAAAGCAAGGTAATGGTGGCATATGACTGAAGGATAGCAAGCGGGACGGTCAGGAACATCATATAGCGGTTAATTTTGGCCCGGCCGGCCTCCCCGCCTTCACGCTGAAGTTCCTGCAGGCTTGGTACAATTACCACCAAAAGCTGGATAATAATGCTGGCGGTAATGTACGGACCAACGCCAAGCATGGCGATGGAAAGGTTAGCCAAACCGCCGCCGGAAAAAATGTTCAATAATCCGAAAAGCTGGTTGCCGGCAAAAAACTGCCTGACATCAGCCAAACCCAAAGCCGGAATCGGCACATGAGCCAACACCCGGGTTAAGGCCAGCACGCCCAGTATTATTAAAACGTTATTGCGAAGATCTTTTAATTTCCAAACCTTAGAAAGCTGCATATAGTTATTCAACGGGGCAAACCCTTAAACTTCGTTTGGGTTTTCCCCTTTGACGATTCTCGGGCCTAAAGGCCCTGCGAGTCTAATTCCCCTTTCCAGAGATGCCTACGGTTAGTGGCAAAGCCACTCAACCTCCGGCTCTTTTAATTTACTTTTCAGCGGATTCGGCTACATGGGCTTCTTCTACTTTACCGCCTGTCTTCAATATAGCTTCTTTTGCAGATTTCGTTAACAAGACATTTTCAATAACAAGCTTACGGCCACCCAGATCGCCCGTGCCCAAAACTTTAACTCTGCGCGGATCGGTTACTAAGCCGCGCTCAAATAAACCTTCCGGGGTTACCTTGTCATTGTCGCTGAAATTGGCGGCCAAATCGGCCAGATTAACAACCTGCATTTTAACCGGATTGCCTTTAAAACCCTTGCCGCGCCTCTTTGGAACTTGGCGAATAAACGGCATGCGTCCACCTTCAAACCCGGGACGGATTTTGCCGCCGGTACGAGCTTTCTGACCCTTGGCGCCGCGGCCCGAATAGGTTCCGTGTCCGGAGCCTAATCCTCGACCAACGACTTTTCTTCGCTTGCGCGAGTTCTTATTGGGTTTTAATTCGTGAAGTTTGATCATATTAGGCCTTCCTCATTTCGCGCTTGTCTGTATGGCTCTCCATATTTCCCAAAGCGTTAAACGCGGCCATTAAGGTATTTACCTTATTGCGTGAACCATACATCTTAGACAGCACGTTCTTTACGCCTGCCAAATCCAACAGCTGCCGCACAGCGCCTCCGGCAATAACGCCTGTGCCGGCTGATGCGGGTTTTAAGAAAACTGTGGAGGCCTTATACTTTTCCCGAATTTCATGGGGAATTGTTCCTTCGCGAAGTACCACGGTAATCATATTCTTTTTGGCTGCCGCGACAGCTTTGGCTACGGATTCCGGAACATCCAAACCCTTGCGAAGACCAATACCTACCTTGCCCTTACGATCGCCAATAACAACTAAAGCCCGAAAACGCATGCGCTTACCGCCTTTAACCGTACGGCTGACACGGCTGACTTCGACGACCTTCTGATCGAACTCACGGGCTTCACGCCTGTCTCCGCCGCGTCTAGGACCGCGCCCTCGGCCGGCTCCGCCGCCCCGTGGACCTCTTGAATCTCTAGATTGTTTATTATATTCTGCCATAAATGTTTTACTGGTGTGGAGACAACCGAACGGTTTTCTCCCCTACCACCTACCCCTCTTTCCCTTAATTGTTTTGCTCGCCGCGGCGAAGCCGCAGGCTTCGCAATCTTTTAGTTGTGAGTCTTCGGCAAGGCCTCGACGAACAAATCATTTTAGGAAGAAAGGGATCGCTGGGAAAGAAACCTTAGGTGTCTTTCCCCGAGTTAGTTTAAAATTGTAGTCCGCCCTCACGAGCGCCTTCGGCCAAGGCTTTAACCCGACCATGATACTTAAATCCGCCGCGATCAAAGCGGACAGCAGTTATGCCCCTTTTTTTAGCCAATTGAGCAACGCGCTGGCCGACTTCAGCCGCTTTCTCGGCTTTCTTCCCGCTCTTGATATCCATATCCGATGCCGAAACCAAAGTTTTACCGTCTACATCGTCAATAATCTGGGCATAAATGTGTTTGTCCGAACGAAAAACTGCCAAACGCGGCCGATTGGCGTCGCCAGAAACTCGGGCTCTCACGCGCGTATGCCTGATGGTCTTCTTAAATCTTTTTTGCTTAAATCTGTCCATTTACCTGCCTAAATTTTTGACAAACTACCCAATGTAATTGAGTAAGCTTGTCTATTAATAATCTGCTTGTAAGTATAAATCATATCGACAAATATTTTGGTAGGTGAACTAGGCGCCGACCGCCTTAGCGGCCTTTCCAGCCTTCCTGCGTACGACCTCATCAATATACCTTATACCTTTACCTTTGTATGGTTCGGGCGGTTTCTGTGAACGAATAACGGCAGCTAACTGACCAACGGCCTGCCGGTCGATGCCAGAAACGGTGATGACGTTCTTCTCAACCGTAGCAGTTAAACCTTGTGGAATTTCCATTTCTACCGGATGGGAAAAACCCAAATTCAAAACTAGTTTATTTCCGGAAACCGCGGCGCGGTAACCGACGCCGTTAACCTCAAGCTTCTTTTCAAAACCTTCAGTAACGCCCCTTATCATATTGGCGATAATCGCCCGGTAAAGCCCCCAGAGAGCTTTATCCTCTTTTAAGTCAGGGTTCTTGACCTGAACTAAAACATTGTTCTCTTCCAGCTTGGCCGTAACATGCGGGTGCAAAGTTAAAGGCAAGGTGCCTTTGGGTCCAATGACAGATATATCACCGGCATTGATTTTTACTTCAACGCCGCTCGGAACTATTACTGGTTTTTTTCCTATTCTGCTCATATGATTACCAAATCTGTGCGATTACTTCACCGCCTATTTTATCGCGATAAGCCTGCCTATCTGTCATAAGACCTTTGGAAGTAGAGACAACGGTAATACCAAGGCCGCTCCGCGCGCGGGGAATTCCGTCAAATCTGGCGTAGATTCTTTGTCCCGGTTTGCTCACACGCTTCAGGCCGCTGATTATAGGATTCTTGTTATTGCCATATTTAATGCCAACGCCAAGCATTTTCTTGCCAGTCTGCTCCCTGACAAAAACTTCGGAAAGCCACCCTTCGGCAACCAAAAGACGGGCAAAATTATGCTTGAATTTACTGTAAGGCATAACCACGGCAGTTTTATTCACTGCCACGGCATTCCTTATCCTGGTTAACATGTCTGAAATTGGATCCGTCATCATAAAATGTTTTTTGTGGGAAGAAACTACGTTTCTCCCTCCCAACTTCGGCTCTTTCAGAGCCTCGTTCCCCCCTCTTCCTTAATAGTGTTTTGCTCGCCCTGGCGAAGCCAGTGGCTTCGCAATCATTTGATCTTTTGTGAGTCTCCGGCTTTGCCGGGACGAGCAATCTTATTGGAGGTGGATGGAACGAAGCGGAGCGGAG